>JAUWHC010000035.1 GCA_030606095.1 Promethearchaeota archaeon
AAATCTAAGGTTTCTAAAGTTGATAAAGACCCTATAGTGTCTGGAATTGTTTCTAATCTATTAAATCCTATTATTAAATTCTTTAAAAGCGGTAATTTACCGATAGTTGGTATTAAACTGGTTAATTTATTAGTTGAAATATCAAGTTCTCTTAAAGAAGACAATAATCCTATTGACTCAGGTAAAATCGATAATTGGTTTTTGCTTAAATCTAATACTTCAAGAGAAGATAAATTTCCTATGGATTCTGGAAGTTTTATTAGTTTATTATCGTATAAATCCAATTCTTTTAAAGATTTTAGTTGCCCAATTGAATCGGGAAGTTCTTTTAATTCATTTCGATCAACTTTCAACGTTTCAAGAGTAGTCAAATTATTTATAGAATTATGAAGGAATTTAAGATTGTTTCTATCAAACTTCAATATTTTAATTGAGCTTAAATTATCCATATCCGGTAATTGAGTTAATTCATTACTAGAAATTTCTAATCTTAGAAGAGATTTAAGATGACCCATTGAATCGGGAAGCTCCGTTAGATAATTAGAAGAAATATTTAAACTTTCTAATGATTTAAGAGAGCCAATTGTTTCAGGAAGTAAAGGTAGTTTATTTGATGCTAATCCTAAATATTTAAGATTTTTTAAATTACCTATTGAATCAGGCACATACGTTAAATTATTTCCTTTTAAGAAAAGTGACGACAACGACGATAAATTACCAATAGCATTAGGTAATTTACTTAATTTGTTATTTCTTAAATTTAACCTTTTTAAAGATCTTAGAGAACCTATTGACTCTGGAAGAGTGGTTAAATTATTTTTTCCTAAATATAACAATTCTAAAAATTTAAGATCCTCAATAGAATCCGGGAGTTCATCAATTTTATTTTGGCTAAGATCTAAAGATTCTAAATTTTTTAATGACCCTATAGTCTCAGGAATTTCAGTTAATGAATTATCACTTAGGTCCAATAATGTAAGAGGAGATAAAGAACTAATCGTCTCTGGTAGAATTGTTAATCGATTCGATTCTAAATGTAATTCTTTTAGTGAAACTAAAGAATAAATCGCTTTTGGTAGTTTGACTAGTTTATTTTCGCTTAAATCTAAAGTGTTGAGAGCTGAAATAAAACAAAGTTCATCCGGTATTACTTTTAACTTATTACCCCTAACTAATAGTTTTTTTAGATAAGCAAGGGTGGTAATTTTTTCGGGTATTATCGTTAATCCACACGAAAACAAGCTTAGACCTTCTACATGGTTATCTTTAACTGTATACCCAAAAGTATAACTTTGCAGCTCTGGTACTTCTGGAATGGGTACCCCTATTAATTTTTCTAAATATTCGAGAAATTTCTTTTCTTCTTCTGGAAGAGTCATGTGTTATTTTTGATAGTTATGCAATTCATTAATCAATTATCAAAATACCTAGAAAGATAATCAAAATGCATATATTTATTGTTTAACATTTTGTTAAAATCAGCTTTGAATGTGAAAAAATTAAAATTTAAAAAAAAAATAGTAATTGAATATGAATTGGAGAAAAGACGGAGCTTAGAAATCAACATCTTTTCCTTCAAATGCATACTCATAGAGTTTCCCAAAGTCCTCAGTGTTTGCAGATCTTGGGCCAAGAACGCTTGTAGAATCTTCAAAACAAAGGTTTACTAAAGCATCAATATTTTTATCATAATCCTCCTTTGTAGCTCCTATCTCCTTCAAACTGAAAGAAAATCCAACTTCTTTTTGAAGTTCTTTTATTTTTTTTATGACAATATTCGCTGATTCTTTGATGTTTTCGTCCCAATTTGCCCATCCTAACTGTTTCGCTAATTTTCCAAGTATTTCTTCTGTTTTGTCTGCCTTATCTGGGTTGTTTAAACAGTACTGTAATACATAAGGGAGAAAAATACCTACTGCTCTACCATGAGGGACATGGAAGACGGAGCCCCATGAATGCCCGAGTGTATGTGCAAGGTGTGCGTTAGAATTACCAAAAGCTAATCCGGCCATTGTAGCTGCTTGATGCAAATAATCTCGTGCTTCCATATTTTTACCATCCTTAGCAACTATTGGTAGATACTTAAAAATCAATTCAATTGCTTTCAGAGCTGCTCCATTGCTAAACTCATTTTTCCAAAGAGTTGTAATGCCTTCTAACGAATGGGCTAAAGCATCAAAAGCAGTATCTACTGTCAGCGTTGGTGGCATTCCTAAGGGAAAAATTGGGTCAACTATAGCGAAGGAGGGCACCATACTCTTATGCAAGAAAAAATGCTTTTTCCATATTCCATCAAGAAATCTAGAGATGACACTTACATTAGTAATTTCTGCTCCAGTTCCAGATGTAGTAGGTATAACAACCAATTTTGACTTATTTCCCAGTTTATATAGTTCCGCATTAAATGGATAGATATCATCAAGAACAATATCAGGAAATTCATTTAAACACCATACAGCCTTAGCAGTATCAATAACTGAACCGCCTCCTAAAGCTATGACTAAATCAGGGGCATAATCGATACATTGTTGTCTCGCAGTTAGTACGTCATCTTCGTGAGGATCTGGTTGTACATCATTAAAAACCATATATTTTTTTCCAAATTGGTCTAGTTTTTCAGTCAATTTTTTTAAATAACCTAATTCTTCTAGTACTTTATCTGTTACAACAAATACTTTTTCGCCAGGAATATTTTCAAGGAAATCTATGGCATCTTCGCCATATATAATACCTGGACTATAAAAAAACCACATTTAGTTTTTCACCTAATACTTATTTTTGGAGTTATATTTAATATAATTACTTACGAACCATAAAATATTAATCAATTGCAATAGAGTTTATTTTAATAATATTTCTTAAAAAAATGATCAATGGTAAAAAGTTATGGAAGAATCTGAGAAAGAAAACTTGTTTTTAACTTTTAAGGGCGTTATCGAAAGTATAATCTTAGATAAACGCAGAAATCCAAAGAACAATAAAATGCTTGATAACTTTCAAGCAAAGTTAAACTTGGGGCTTCAAACTGAAGAGGATTTCTACTTATGGGTTAATCTTACCGCCGAAAATGGAAAATACACCATTGGTAAAGGTAAACTGGAAGAGTACGATTTAGAGATAATGGCAACTCCAGAAGATTTGATGGGTTTTTCTAGCGGCGAAAACTCAACGCTCAACATGATGTTGAAAAAGAATAATTACGGATTTAAAAAGTTAAGATATGATAAAAGCAGCGACGGAAAAAGAAATTTTGGTATATTGTTAAAACTACCAAAAATCCTAGTGTTAGACAAGGTAAAAGCGCCAAAATAAAAATAATTACTACGAATTATTATTTTTTTATCTAATTTCTTTTAATTTTAATATTTATGTCGAATTTTATTGTTTTCAAAAACAAAATAGGATTTTAAATCCTTAAGTTTCGCAGCTCTTATATCGTACTGATATAAAACCACATTGATCTCCCCTGTTTTTTCAATTACACTTAAAGTAATAAACGAAGGATTACCGCTTGCTACAAAAGACCATGCTCCAGTAACGCTACCGGGATTCAACAGTAAGATATCTTTCTGAAGAAAAATCTCTTCTTTATGCGTATGTCCAGATATTAAAATGTTAAAACTTTTTTCGATAGCAATCAACTCAAGTTGAGAACGATCTCCCCTAGGGGATACTTGATGGCCATGAGTTAACCCAACTATTAAATTATCGTTGTTTCCTATAGATATATTTAAACTTTGATAGACTGGAGCATCTCGATTTCCCCCGTAATAATCCATATTTCCTATTACAACAAATAGATTTCTCTTTGTAATTAAGTTTAAAAAATTCATGAATTTTGGAGCATTTACTACATCGCCAGTAAAAAAAGTGTAATCAAATTTTTCAATTTCAACTAACTGCTCTAACTTTTTGATAATTTGATCTGGAACGCTCTTAGCCCTTCGAGGTAAGTGAGAATCTCCAATTGCTAATATTTTTATCATAATTAGCTAGCTTGTAGTTTATTATTTAATAAAATAAAAAGATTTCAATAGATAAGACAATTTGAAAAAAATATAAAACTCTAAATTTATCTTGTTATTATTAGCTTTTCTAAATCTTTTTTCATTTTTTGGATGCTCGGTTGCTCGAAATGTTTACGGACAGGTTCTAGTATTTCAACAATCTTGTTTGCAACTCCGATTTTCAGATCAAGTGGATGTAGACTTTTTGCTAAAAATGCACTTTCTAACCCGTCATACGAGTTAAATTCTATATCTCCACCGAATTTTGGTTTTCTCTCTATCTGAATGCTTGAATTTTTATTTCTGAAAATGACAAATTTAGCCCAATCTAAAATTGGATTTATAATAACATTCCCTTCTGGACAAAATGCAGATTTTACCAAAGTTTTGATCTTACTAGGAGTATCACTTACAAATACTGCTGAATCTTTTATTGATTTACTCATTTTCATATCCGACCACATTTCTTGAAGTTGTGAGGGATCTTCTATAGGCCAGATAGCTGGTTTTTTCAATCCAAGTATTAAATGATGGTGAACGCAGATTGGTTTTATTTTTTCTCCAGAAGCGTCCATAAGGTTATTCTTTTTCATTTTTAGAGCAACATCTCTAGCAACAACATGCGCTTTTCGCTGATCATAACCAGCATGAGCTAAATTAACATTTTGTATGAATATATCAGCTACTTGCATTGCAGGATAGAGTAATTTGGCAAAATCAACGCCTTCACCTAACTTTCGTCCCATTATAGTGATGCTTCTATGCATTCTGTTAAGCGTGGTGTTTTTACATACATCAATAAATGTTTCCCAATAATCATCGTTATTATGATAAAGATCTGTACCAAGAGTAAACTTAACTTTCTTTGGATCTGCCCCAACGGCTTTCAAACATGCTTTTAAGCCTTCTTTAAAATATCCCACTGCTACTTTCTGGATTTGTTCACGATCTCCACCTAATTTATCGTTTATCCAACTATGCCAATCAGCTAGGAATATTGTGCAATTAACTCCAGCATCAATAAAATCCTTAATTTTTGACATACAAACGATTCCTGTTCCTAAGTGAACTTTTCCTGAAATTTCAAATCCAATATAGTGATTTAAAGGAATACCTGTTTCTAAATAAAGCTTTAAATCGTCATCAGTTAAAATTTCTTCAGTTCCTCTTTTAATTAAATCAAATCTTTCTGCTACATCCATAATTATAAATAAAATTATAAGATTTAATTATTTTATTACTGAGACTATAAAGTATGATAAAATAAGGAATAATAAATCATTGTTTACTAATTTTTCCTTAGATTATGGTAAGTGTTGAATTTTAAAATTTAATACAAATTTGAATGTTATCAATTTAATATTAAAAGAAATTGAATATAGAAATAGTGAAAAAAGAAATGTAATCTAAAAGTGAAAAATTGTTTATTTTTTCTTATGTTCAATCTCTGCTTGGGCAGCGGCAATTCTTGCGACGGGGATTCTAAATGGAGAACACGATACATAATCCAAACCTATTGAATGAGCAAACTTGATCGAGCTCGGCTCGCCTCCATGTTCACCACAAATGCCAAGTTTTAAGTCTGGCCTAGTTTTTCTACCTAACTCAATAGCTATTTTCATTAATTTGCCTACGCCGTCTTGATCTAAAAATTCAAAAGGATTTCGTTCTAAAATTTCTTTATTTAGATAAACAGGAATGAACTTTCCTTCAGCGTCGTCTCGACTAAATCCAAAGGTCATTTGAGTCAAGTCGTTAGTACCAAACGAGAAAAATTCGGCTTCCATAGCGATTTCGTCGGCTGTTAAAGCAGCTCTTGGGATTTCGATCATTGTACCAAATTTATAATCTAACTCTACGCCGTATTCTTTAATAGTTTCTTCTACTATTTCAAGTAATTGAGCTTTGACAAATTGTAATTCTGAAATCATACCAATAAGAGGAATCATTACTTCAGGTATAACATTAACTCCTTTTAGCTTAAGTTCGCAAGCCGCTTGAAATATAGCCCTTACTTGCATCTCGTTTATCTCAGGCCAAACAATCCCAAGCCGACAACCCCTTAATCCCATCATCGGATTCTCCTCAGAAAGAGATCTAATCAATCTAATGACCTTATTCTTCTTTTTGAGTTCCTCATCGAGTGGACTAATCTCTAATAGAGTTTTTGACAAAGAATTCGTCATTTGTAGTTCTTGACGCTCCAGTAACACTGTGGATAACTCAGGCAAGAACTCATGCAGTGGAGGATCTAATAATCTAATGGTCACTGGTTTTCCCTCCATTATTTTAAAAATCTCTAAGAAATCGCCTTTTTGCATCGGTAAAATCTTATTTAGGGCGTCTTGACGGTCTTCTTTTGTTTGTGCCATTATCATTTTTTGTACAACGGGTAATCTCTCTTGTGCCATGAACATGTGCTCGGTTCTACATAACCCTATACCCTCAGCACCGAATTCTATGGCTTTATTGGAATCTATAGGGGTATCTGCGTTTGCTCGTACACCCATAGTTCTAATTTCGTCTGCTATTTCAAGTAATTCTAAAAATTCTCCTTTTATTTCGGGTTCTACCAAAGGAACTTTTCCTTCTATGACACGTCCAGTCGTACCATCAATCGTTATATAATCTCCCTCTTCAATTACAGTTCCAGCTATCCTAAATTCTTTGTTTTCCTCGTCGATTTCGATATCTTGAGCGCCAACAACGGCTGGTTTACCCATTCCTCTCGCAACAACAGCTGCGTGAGAGGTTTTTCCTCCAAACTGAGTCAATACGCCGCTAGATGCGTATAATCCATGGACATCCTCAGGTTTAGTTTGAGGTCGAACTAATATTATCTCTTCTTCTCCAGAATTAGCTAATTCTTCGGCTCTATCTGAATCAAATATCGCAATTCCCGAAACTGCACCCGGTGAAGCGTTAATGCCTTTTGCTAAAACATGTACGATTGCACCCTCGTCTATACTTTTAAATAAAAGCTTAGAGATTTTATCAGGATCAATGCTCATTATTGCTTTTTCTTTATCTATTAAACCTTCTTTAACCATATCTACAGCAATTTTAACTGCTGCCGATGGAGTTCGCTTACCATTTCGAGTTTGTAAAATGAATAGCTTTCCATCTTCGATCGTAAACTCGATATCTTGCATATCTCTATAATGATTCTCGAGCTTAAGCATCGTATTCTTCAATTCTTTGTATATTTCAGGGAATTCTTTGTCCATTTCATCAAGCTTTTTTGGAGTTCGAATTCCCGCAACAACATCTTCTCCTTGAGCGTTAGTTAGGTATTCCCCAAATTTTATATTATCTCCATTAGAAGGGTCTCGGGTAAAAGCTACGCCTGTACCAGAGTTATCTCCTTTATTCCCAAAAACCATAGCTTGTATGTTAACTGCTGTTCCAAAATTAGGGATATTGGATATCTTCCGGTAAGTAATAGCTCTCTTATTATTCCAAGATTTAAAAACAGCTTCTATAGATAAAAATAATTGTTTAAAAGGATCCTGAGGAAAAGATGAGCTAATTTCTTTTTCGTAAAGAGCTTTATAATCTGCAATAACATTTTGAAGATCTGCTACAGTTAAGTCTGTATCTTGAGCAGTTCGGGAAATCTTCCGTTTATATTTATCCAAAATTCTTTCAAATTTCTCGTCACCGATGCCCATGACAACGTCGCCGAACATTTGAATAAACCTTCGGTACGAGTCGTAAGCAAATCGGGGGTTCTTCACTTGTTCCGCCATACCTAACACGCTTTCGTCGGTAAGCCCCAGATTTAAAACAGTATCCATCATACCTGGCATGGATTGAGGTGCGCCACTTCTTACGCTTACTAATAAAGGATTTTTTTTATCCCCGAATTTTTTCTTGGTGAGCTCTTCGAGATGTTTTAAGTGGTCTAACACCATAGGTTCGATCTCTGCCATCAATTTTTTAGGACTCTTGAAGTAAATTAAGCAAGCCTCTGTTGTTAGCGTAAATCCGGGTGGGATATTTAACCCTAAATTGGTCATTTCTCCGAGATTTGCCCCTTTTCCTCCAAGTAGATTCTTTAACTCTTTTTTACCTTCGCTAAAATCATAAACATACTTAGGTTTTTCTGTAGTTGTCATTTAGTTGTACCAAATTTTCGTTAAAATTATAAAATATATTTTTACTTTATTCCGCAAATTTCAAGAATGCTGCTTTTGATATATTAATTTCCTATTAGAAATAAAATTTTCTAAAAAAATGTCATTCTTTTTTATTGGATAATGTTAAAGGCATAACAAAAAAAAAGAGCCGGGAAAATCATAAAGAACATCTTAAATCTTGGAATAGGTTTAAATGATTTAATTATTATCTATATTATAGAAAACTATGTTGATATAGTAAGATGGAAAAGGAAGATTTTTTAAGATTATTACCAAAATTAATTGTTGAAGATAACGAGGTCAAAGGAGCGATAATTACCGCGCTTTCTGGAGTAATGGCTACAAAGCATGATATTGAAAGAGTTATTGAACATTCAGATAAACGCTTCGAAAAAATGGGTGAACGATTCGAAAAAATGGATGGAAGAATAGAGAAGCTTCAAGAAATTTTAATTTCGCACACTCAAGCACTTACCCAACTTAATAAACGCACGAATAACCTTAATGCTAATTTTTCTCGCATAGAAAATATTAGAACAACTGAATTTAAAACCTTAGATGGAAAAATTGAGTCATTATCTGAAGGACAAGATATTATTAAAGAACATATTAAAGAAATAAAAGAAATTGTATCCAAAAAAGAATAAATCATAATTATTATACTAGTACTCAAGATTCAGATTTTTCTTAAGTCTTATAGCATTATTACTAACAATTCTTTTTTCTAAGTAATTGGTCATAAATTTTCACATTCAATCAATCTTGAGCTATATTTAATGAAAGCAAACAATTCTAAAGATAATAATATGTATTATCTTAAACTATAATCAATTATTTTATAGCTTCTAAAAAAGTCCAAATTCCTTCTATTATAAAATTTGGCTTAGAGATTTTGCTTTTTTCGATCATCTCTAAGGTTGCTTCTCCAGACAATACGCAACAAGTTGTCACACCGACATCTATTCCCATTTTTATGTCAGTATATAACCGATCTCCAAACATTGCAGCATCTTTAGGATTTATCCCAAGTTCCTCAAGTTTGAATAGAAGCATTTCTTTATTCGGTTTTCCAAAAACTTTTGGCATTCTTTCTGTTGCTTTATACAGAAGAGTAGCTATTCCTCCAGCATCGGGAATATATCCCTTTTTAGTTGGGCATCTATCGTCTAAATGCGTAGCAATATAAGGTATGTTGTTCTGAAGTAAGTATGAAGCTTTTACTAACCGATCATATGTCAATTCTTGGTCAAAAGCGAGAACAACGATTTCAGGATCGGTTTCAGTTAAAACAAAACCTTCTTGATGAAATTCTCTTTTAAGAGATTCTGTACCTAACAGAAAGATTTTTTCGTAATTTTTCTTTTTTAGATAATCTATGGTCGGGTGTTGAGATAGTATTAAATTTTCACGGGTTATGTTTAGGTTTAAATCGTTTAACTTTTTAATATAATCTGTAGTAGATTTGCTTGAATTATTCGAAAGAAAAAAGAAATTTTTACCTTTTCTTTTCATAATATCAATTAATTCGATAACACCCTCGAATAATTGGTTTCCTATATATATTGTACCATCTAAATCAAAGAAAAAAACTTTTTTCTTTATTAGCTCAGATAAATCTTTTTTAAGGGGATTCATAATATTTAACTTTATGAAAGTGTTTACTGCTTTTTTCTATTATTTTAAATTAAATAATCAACCGTATCAAATAAATTAGTCCTTACTAAATTTAAAAAGATTAATTTCCCATTTTCCTCTCGTTTAACATTAACCAAGCCTTATATTTAAAAGTAAATTTTCCCTTGACTATAGGTTTATAACCGGTTTCCTCTTCAAATAGGATTTGCTTTATTTCTGAATCAAGTTGTTTGTGTATTAGACCAATCGATCTCTTTTCCATCAGGAGGAGAAAAAAAATTAAGCAGATAATAAATAGCAAGGTTATTACGATAGTTTGGGTTAAGGACAGATAAATGGTGGAAAATACAAAGAACATTAGCACCGGTGCTATACCAAAATAACATAACAAGCATAATTCTTGTAGAGTAAAGTTAAATGATGGTTTAAATAATATATCTATATCATTCTCTTTTGCATTTTTTAACAGCAAAATTCTATATTTTTTACTAAATTTCTTATTTTTTAATGGATTAACACCAATCTCGTTCAAAAATCTTTCTTGCATCAGTTTTGTATCTAAAATAACGCAGATTTTCTTTTGTTTATTTTGTAAATAAAATATTGCAATTACAATACTACAAACGAAAAAAATTAAATAATAATACCATGGAATCTCATAGAATACCTTTGAACTTATTAAGAAAAAAGATGCGATGCTTAATAACACACAATATGTAAAGATTCTCCTCAACATATTTTTAAAACATAAGCTCAAAAACAACTTTAGCATTTTAATAACGCAACTAACAATATCTTATGGTTTTAAATAAAAAAAAAAGAAGTAAAAATATAAGAATTTTGGTTTTGATTTTTGAGAATTTAAGGATTTACGACTCTACCTCAGTCCCACACCATTTACAGAATTTGTCACTCGTTGATAGTTTACTGCCACATAAAGAACACGATTTAGAATTAGCCGGGGTAACTTTTGAAGGTGTTCCAATACTTCTACCTTCAATTTTACCTCCACAGCTCGGGCAGAAGTGGGCGTCTTTCCGGACCACAGAGCCACAGCGTATACAGTTAGAAGTTGACGATTTAGCTGATTTAGTTGCTTTTATAGGCTTTTTTGCAGGAATTGCTTTAGATGATGGTTTTGATGGTTTCGATTTCAATTTCTTTTGTCCACTTCGAGCAATAAGTGCGGCAACAACCACGATACCAGCAACCACTATAATTGTAATCAAAATCGGTTGAATATTTACCCACCTATCAGTAGAAGTAACACTGGTGTCGTAAGATACATCAAATGTAATGCTCGTAGTTTCTTCTGGAGATAACATGGGGTCAAAGTAAACGAAAAAATACCAATTTCCATCGTTCGGAACTGTAAAAGTATTTTGAGATATTGAATCTACACCTTCAATATAATAATCTGCTTCCGTTAGATCTACTACATTAGTAGCGGAGTAATCAATTGTAACGTTAACATTAACTGTAGATACGCCTTCGTTGTACCAAACGAGATAATAATCTCTTGCTTCCAAAACTGAATAATCCCCGATACCTTGGTCCACATTATTTTCAAATACGTAAAAGGATGGACTGCTTCCTTGATTCCACTCGTAAAAATCGTATCCGTTCGCAATGAAGAAATCAATCTGACCTGATGCATTATAATTATAATTAATCGAAGAACCTGGTTTTAGAAAATACGATATATACTCGTAGCCGTTACTCTGAAGAGGAAACTGATCGCTATCGCTACCTACTTTCGTCGTAGTTGGTAAAGACTCAAATGGTTGATCCCATATTGCAAAACTGATAATACTCGGTGACGATTGCACTGAGTAGGTAATATCATTTCCCGATTTAATGTACTCGTATTCGTACCAGTATTCGTTGAAGTTAAGGGTTTCAGTAGAACGATAAGTTACGTAGCCATTTGTATCTGCAGTACTAAAAGGAAACCATAGAGCAATACCAAATAGGGGCAACAAGATTAACCCTAGAACGATGGCAATTGTAATACCTCCTCCAACATAAACGGGGGAATAATACCACGGTCTATACCAGCGTCCCGACCACCAGGGGTTGTACCACGCGTGCCAATACCATGGTCGATAGCCGAACCGGGAGTATCTCCTATGCGGTCTATAATATGAATGGCGGTAAGGGCCTCTTGGAGCTCTTGAGGTTACTCGTGTGGCACCAGTTCTGCCAAATGGCGTTCCACTTGACCTAGATCCACCAGATCGAAATGCTGCGGAACCCCCACGAAATCCACCTCCCCTAAAGCCACCACCACTAAATCCACCTCCTCTAAAACCTCCTCCGCCTCCACCACGGGGCACTTTTACCTTGACACCTCATTTTTTATAGATTGAGATGTGTCTTTTCCACGGAAGATATAATCTCGATAAATAGCTGCTATAATCAAAACCATAGATATAATAGACATTGTCAAACCTATAGCGTTAGGTACTACGTTTGTAGAGGGAACCGTAGTTGCAAAAGCAATGCCAAGTAAAATCCACTCAAGAACCATGAAAAATACAAGTAACCAAGGAATAACTGTTTTTATAATTTGACTGATAAAAATATGTTTAGCATCTGAAAAACTCGCATATATTAATGAAAATAGCCCTAAAACACCAAAGACAAATAGGAAAACGCTACATAGGACTATTAAAAGCCAAATAGCTCCGTTACTTCCAATTAAATCAAGAAAGGGTACAATAAAATTGACCCCTCGTGCCTCAAATAGGTGAAATGTAACTATCTCTCCTTGAATATCAGCTACCCCAAAAAAACTTAGGAGATCTGTAGGATT
>JAUWHC010000219.1 GCA_030606095.1 Promethearchaeota archaeon
GACATAATAAAAACATCTGGAATTTTGAAAAAGTAGAGAATTATACCTGTTGTTGTTCAAAAACTTTTTTAAAACAGGAGCAACAAGGAATTCCAATCGAAATTTTATTCGAATGTTCAATATTAATCTTTTCTAAATTTTCAATTAGGCTTAGTAAGTTCTCTCTCAATCTCATTGTATCGGGGTTACGTTTGTTATAATAGACATTTTTCAAATCTCTACTACTATCATTTTTCTTCTTACAAATAGGACACCGTTCAAACAATTTTTCTATCAATTTAAACTTTTTATCGTCGGAATCTTTGGGAATATAAAATTGGTTAAGAGGATAATTTAAATCTATTTTTTGAACTATTTCTCTGAAAATGTCTTCTTTTTTTTCATCATTATTAGAAGCAGATGTGAAAAAAACGCACTCAAGACCTTCTCTCGCAATTAAATCGTTAATTTCTTCATTTGAAACTTCTCTTTTTTCTAAGTCAGCTTTAGTTCCAATTAAAATTATGGGAATCTCTCCCGCACTCTCTCGAAAAAGGGTTATCCACCTATTTAAATCTAAAAAAGATTTTTTATCAGATAAATCAAAACATATTAATCCCGCACACGCACCTCGACAAAAAATTGGAAAAAGGAATCTGAATTTTTCTCGATCTTTTAAATCCCAGACAAGAAATTTATACAAATCCCCATCGTTGGCGTAACATTCTACAGACTTAAATGAAACACCAATCGGAGTGTCTTCTTTTCGATGCCAATTTATGAACGAGCTCTTGCCTGAATTTTGAGCCCCTCCTAAAATTAATTTTAATTTATACAACTTTGGCATTCTATATTTTAAATACCTATCTACTCTAAAAAATCTTGTTATGATTTAATTTCATATAAATTGCCAAATTTATCTTTTAAAAATAAGTAAAAAACATCGCTATTCCTTCTCGGCACTTTAATTACTTCGTAATTCATTTGCCTTGCCTTATCTATTAGTTTAGCTCTATCCTCTATTACTAAACACATATGGGTGAATTTATCTACAGCTTTACTTTTGTCGTCAGTTATAAAAACTTCAATACTTACCTCCTCGTTGCCGTACCTGATGACCTTGTGTTCTTTTTTAACTTTAAAAAATTGTTCCATTAGGTCCCTTGATACTACAAAAGATCTCAACTTTTTCAATCCCAATAATTTGATAAAAAATTTATCGCTATCTTCTTCGGAATTTGAAGAAACAGCAAAGTGTTCAATTTTCAACCTATAAATCGCCTTTACTCTTTATATTTTTATGAATTATATTTAATATATAATAAATAAGATAAATTTAGTTAAAAAAAATTAGATTTTTTTCAAATAACAATCAATTCCTACACCCAATTATTAACAGATTACTTTTTTTAAATGAAACTTTAATAATTTTTAGAGTTTCATAATTATTAATTTATGACTAATGTAAACGAAGAAGTTTTCTTAAATAAGTTGTATGATGTTGTATATAAACTTTCCACTATAGCGAAAACCCAATCTTTTCGATTTAAAAAAGAATGGGACGAAAACTTTGAATCCTTAAAAGAAAAACCTTATTTAGTTCGCCAGATTCCCGTAGAAAAAGAAAGATTTTTGACTGATATTGAATATAGGATTAAGATTTTAAATACAGTAAAACTATCATTTGAAGACGGGGTTCACTCGATAAAATCATTGCTAAACGCGTTATATCACTCTTATTTTAACGACTCTGATATTTTCACAAGTAGTTTTACTGAGCAGGATCAAATTACACTTAAATACTTAGTTGCAAAAGAGATTTTAGGTAACTTAATTCAATATAACCAGTTAGATCATAAAACCGTACCATTAAAATATAATATCTTAGCTAGAACTTATTTATTAATAAAATTAAAAGGTCAAAGAGACACAGAAATTCTCGAAAATCTCAAAAAAATTAATATACAACTAAAACTTTCTAAATTGAAAAAGAATATGGAAGAAATAATATCAGATGGGTTTATTAATAAAACTAAGAAAGGTAAATATCATTATTATCACTTACAACAAGAATTGGACTTATCTGAAGAAGGTAAAATAACTTTTAATCAAACTATACGACCTTTAGTAGATTGGCCAACGTTATTTTATCGTAGCTATTATAACGTAAGAGAATTAAATGTTACAGTGGATGGCGATTGTAAGTATCCAGATTACTTGAATAAAGTTTTATTAAAGGCAGCTACACAAGGTTATATAGCATGTCACTATATTTTTAATAATTTGGTAAGATATTACGAGAAATTAAAGGAAGAATAGCCTTATTCTCTGACTTTATTCCAATTTTTTTAAAGTTTTGAGAAATCTTTAGATTTTTTAATTGGAATGTCGAACTTCTCCAATAAAGGAATTAAGTGCCTTTTGTCGTCTGAATTCGTGCCTTTCCAGTCTATTATGAAATAATCAACTTTTTCTAATGTGTTAGTAATCATTAATTCGATTAATTTCTCGTCTAAGTCTTGAATGTAATATTTTGGACAAATAAATGACATTGCTACATCGTTGTTAGTCACTAACCTATTAAAATTTGGCGCGTAGTGAGTCCCACCAAACCCAAGACCTACTTGCTGATTTTTTTCTTTTTTAAAAACAAGATATTTAAATATAGAATTAACTATAGCGTTCGCTACGAGCTTACCAGCTTCATCAATTATCCATTCCTGTTTGCTACTTCCCAGTTCTATAAAAACTAATGGTACATCTAAAATGGTTGGACCGTGGTGAGTTACCTCAATATCCAAAGAAAAGCTTGGATTATCTAAAAGGGTGATCTGGTCTTTTAAAGAAACAAAACCAGCCTTATGAAATAAAGCACTTGTTTTGGATAAATCGCGAGGTTTGCCTCCAAAGTCCGTATTACTACCCCAATTACCGGTAGTATGAACTAATAATGCTGGGCGCGCGGTTTTTGAGGTATGTCTGCTTGCGAAAATTAATATATCTGGTTTAAGTTTAGTATCAATACAATTCAAATTGTCTAAGAAAATCAATGGTTTATCTGTCAAACCTAAATAAATTTGGTTATTATTAAGGAATTGCTCCTTTCCGTTTTCAAAAACAACATCTTCTAATTTAAAAACTGGATTCTCGTGCCATATAGTAGTAGTTTCTTTAAACGAGTAAGTTTTAGAATTTAAAAACTTATCTCGCATATTCATGGAAGCTTTATCTTCTTTCGAAGTAATAATGAAGAATTGAATTGATAATCACCATCGAAATATAAATTTCTCTAATTAATAAACAAAATTTGCAAAAAATAAATAATTTTATAATATAATTCTAAAAACTTTAAAAATTGTAACTATATTAAAATATGTAATGACGATTAGTTTTGCATTTTTAGTAGTTATTTCGATAGTTTTTGGCGTTCTTTTTTTCATAGTAGATTTTTACGAACGAAAACATCCTAAACTTGATATATCCTTAATTGCGGGAATCTCTATTGCTTACTTCTTCTTAGTCCTTCTTCCCGAAATCGCAGAAAGAATCCCTCAATTTCCTTTAGGACTCAAACTTTTCGAATATCTCTTTGTCGTAATTGGTTTTGTATTCGTTCATGTTTCTGAAAAATTAATTTTACAAAAAGTGGAATCTAAATCGCAAAAAAGGATGCGAAAATTAATCGCAAAAGAAAAGATCTTAGAAGAAGTGGAAAGAAATATCGAAAAAATATTAACAAGAGAATTAGGACACGAAGATCTAGATACTATAGCCCTGAAAGACATCGCTCAAACTATATCTGGCCTAAATGAACAAGAAAAAGAATTCAAAACCGAGATCAATCGTTATAAATCTAAGATTCAGAATCGTATTAACGAAGAATTAGCCAAACTTCGATTTTTTACCAATTTCACTTATCATTTTCTCGTAGGGATTATTGTAGTTGGTCTATTAGCTATTGATTTAATTACGGGGATGTTATTTTTCCTATTTGCTTGGTTTAGAGCAATTATTACCAACAGATCGGAAAGTCATCTCATATTTACTGATTTGGAAATTTATGAAACTATTAATTTTGAAGAGAATATCACAAGAAAATACATCCTAGCTTTTGCAAATTTAATAGGCATTTTAATTGGAATAGGTTTAGATTTAATACTTTTTGAATATACAGAGATGTTCTATGTCTTATTTTCGTTTATTTCGGGAGTGATCCTGTATACTGTGGTACGAGAGGTTATACCTGAAAAAGAAAAAGGAAAACCTTTATACTTTTTAATTGGTTTTGTTGGTTTCACTGTGGTTATTTTTATTATAAATATTTTTACAAGTTTATTATAAAAATTTAATAAAGCGATATCTTCCCAAAATTATATTCTAAATATTCTAAGGAAAATGATTTATAAAATAAAATAACTTGATCATAACTATTCATATTGTTTAGACTAAAATTTAAATAAATTTTAATTTCATAGAAACAAAATTTAAATTTAAATAGCTTCTCTAGGAATAAGACTATGATAAAAAAAACTTTTAAAGAAATTTTAGGAATTGACGACGACGATTACAAGATTATCGAAATGATCGAAAAGAATCCAGACATAACACATTCTAAAATTGCTCAAGAAATAGAAAAATCCCAACCCGCAGTAGGGGCTCGAATTATTAAGTTAGAGCGAAAAGGGTTACTTACAAAACAAGTTGGCTTCAACATTAAGAAAGTAGATATCAAGGTTGCTATAGTTTTTGTCTCAACTAAAGATGTGGAATCTATTGTAAATAAAATTAAAAACTGCCCTTTTATCAATCACGCCTTCAAAATCTCGGGCGAATTTAATTTATTATGCTTTGTTGCTGCTTCCGATCTCCAAACCATCGAAAAGTTAGTTGATTTATGTTTTAGAAAAGATCCAAATGTTATCAATGTAAAAACAAACATCGTAATAGATTCTGTGCATAATTTTGTAATTCCAATTGATTTCCAAATAGAGAAGTTTGATTACTATTCAAATATTTGTGGTCCTGATTGTAGTTTAAATGTAAATCTTCCTAAATATAAATTTTCAAAAGTAGAAGAAGAAGATTAATTAGTAATTCAAAACGAATTTTTACTCTATTTTATCTATTAATCCATTTAATTGTGCCATCATATATTTGCATTTATCACCGCACCCTTCTTCCAGCGTTGGAGAATGTTCTTCGCTATCGAAATCGATCGGTAATATAAAATCTTTAGCAATCTCACTAACTAATTCCATCGAGACTGACTGGACATCGGGATTATTTCTAAAATGGTAATTTACGATATTATCTAATTTATCCAGTTTAGAACTCGCAAGTAAAATTAAAATGTTATGTTTACCGCTTAATCTAAAAGCGTTCAACATGAAAGGACAAAATTTTGCCATATCAAGTATTACATTCGGGCG
>JAUWHC010000076.1 GCA_030606095.1 Promethearchaeota archaeon
ACATTTTCTTGGATATTACAATTATCAGCGATGATTGCATTTTCGATTTTAACATTACTTGAGAGATATGTCTCGTTGTAGATTACACATTCCTTAAGTTCGGTGTGGCTATCAATAAATACATTGTCACCAATTATTACATTCGGACCAACCTTACAATTACCACGAATTACAACATTTTCGCCAATAGTACAAGGATGATAAATTTCTGTACTTGGGTGGATGTCAGTAGAATAATCTATTAAATTTTTTACATCTCCTTTCAAGTTTTTTATTAAGTCGTTCATTAATAAAACATTTCCTTGCAATAAATCGTAGGGTTTACCAACGTCGCTCCATATCCCTCCAATAGGATAATGGTAAAGTTTATTTGTATCTGCAACTTTAGGAAATACATCCCTTTCAATCGATACTTTCTTATTTGGTTCAATAAAAGAAAATATTTCAGGTTCTAAGATATACACGCCAGCGTTAATAGGCATAGGAACGTATTTGCCGTCTGGGGGAGCGTATTCGTCCTTTTCGAGAAATTTTAGTAATTGATGTGTTTCACTATTTGCTATCAATACACCATATCTTGAAGGGTCGTCTACTGTCTTGCTGGCAATCGTTCCAATTCCATTACAATTTTCGTGAAATTTAAGCATTTCCCCAAAGTCGTAATTTAAAATTACATCACCATTTAACATGAAAAAATTATCGTTTTTTAAGTGCAATTCTGCCAACTTAATTGCTCCTGCTGTTCCCATTGGATGTTTTTCGTCAGAATAATAGATTTTTATTCCTAACCTTTTACCTTCCTTGAAATAGCTTTTAACAATATCGTCCATCACACTTACGGCTAAAACTACTTCTTTAACTCCAGCTGCTTTTAATAAGAGTATCTGTCGCTCCATAACTGGTTTATTCACAATTGGAATTAATGTTTTGGGTATAGTACATGTTAATGGTCTTAATCGTGTTCCCCAACCACCCGATAAAATTATTGCTTTCGTCATTTTTTTTAATATAAAGTTTTAATAGGATGTATAAAATAATTAAAAAGCTCTTTTTTAAAAACTATTTTGGTAATTAATATTTTCATCCAATTCATATTCATAGACTTTATCGTAATCATTATTTCTAATATTTGAAAAAATCCAAACAAAGATTACAAAAATAAAATTTAACACAGCACATATAATAAAAAGGGTCGTAATACCAATCAGTTCTGCTATCGGTCCTGATATTAGCATTGCTATTGGAGAAACTAAAGTAACTATAGTAATCACATTAGACATAACTCGTCCTTGTTTATCGGGAGGGATGACGGTTTGTAGAATCGTTAGAAACATGGTGTTAACAAAAGGAACAATAAACGCAAACATAAAGCCACCAATACTAATCATAAGAAAGTTTTGTGGAGGTGCTAAGGCTAATATTAAATGTCCGATCTCGCCTATTAAAATTCCAGTAAAGATAATTAAGGGTTTTTTATTCCATACCTTTTTACTTACTACAATTATAGCTCCAACAAACATCCCAGCTTGAATTGATGCTAGAACAATAGCTAGATTTTCCACACTCCCAGAATGAGTTCCACTTACATAAGGTATCATTAATGTGTTAAAAGGGTTTCCTAAAAAATTTAAAATGGTTGCTACGAAGAGCAAGAGTAGGAGCCCGGGAACAACTTTTATAGCTTTAAACCCTACTTTTAATTCTCTGAAATATGATCTTTTATGCTCAGGAAGTAATTTCTTTAGTATAGGGGGTATTTTTATTAATAATAGAGGGGTTATAGCAATCAAAAAAGTAAGAACGTCAACCCATAGTATTAGATCAATTGGAAATAATAGTAACAAAATACCAGCAATAATTGGGCCCATTGTATTAACTAAACCGGTAAAAAAATAATTAATACCATTCATTCTGCTTAGATTTTTCTTTGGTATCATTAACGGTATAATTGCATTTACAACAGGCCAGTGAAATGCCTGAAATATCCCTCTAATACTATTAATAAAAATTATTAACCAGACTTGCTGAATATTAAAGAAAAATAAAAGAATTAAACTTAATGTAGTTAGTGCTTGACAAAAATCAGAAAGTCCTATTAACACTTTTCGATTCCATCTATCGGCAAATACGCCCGCGAGAGGTCCAAGAATAAACACTGGTAGAAAAGAGAAAAAAGCGGCTAGTGATACCATTGTCAAGCTTTCAGTTTCAAAATAAATCCAATAAATTAGTACTATTTGAACTATAGACGACCCTAACAACGAAAATAATTGACCTGACCAAAAAAATATATAGCTTCTAAAAGTTTGTCCCGTAGCAGTTGTTTCCATCTTTTCCAACAATTGAATTAGATTTTAAACTAAATAAGAAGAATTTTTCTTAATATCTTAATATTGCTAAATGCCGTTAGTTATTTTCTGTGAATATTTAAAAACACCCGGTTCTATTCCTTTCTCTTTCGCGATCTTGTAAAAAAGTAATTGAAGAATAATTATTTCCATTATCGGTGCTAAATAAGGTTCTTTGATACTATGTTTGTAAACCATTATCTTAGAATTGTCATGTATTTTTTTTACTTCATCGTTGAATTCTTGATTGGTTATATGTAAAATTTTTCCACATGTCCATTTATTAATTAGATTATCAATAAATTTAGCATTAAATCTAAGATTGTCTTTATCTGATGTGAGGATTACTATTTTTGTATCATCTTTTAAACACTCAATTCCTCCATGTCTAAAAGTTGAAATTGAATTTGCCTCAGAATAAGCTTTCGTAATTTCCTTAAAGTTTAAAGCAGCTTGGTGAGCAGTAGTCATTGATGACCCTCTAGCTAGTATTTCAAGAAAATCTAAATCTGTGCCAAAAAATTCTGTTAATTCATTCCATATTTTGGTATAGTTTTTCTTGTTTTCAAATATAATTTGAACCTCTTTCAATAAATTTTCTACAATTTCGTTTTCCTCTTCATTCGTAAAAAATTCTCCGATTATTGTTTTAGCCATAACATATAGGATTAACAAAGTGCATACATAAGTTTTTGATGTAATGGAAGTCTCATTAATTATATTTATGAAAATCTGTAATTCTGTCATATACGCTAAATAGCTATCAGGATTGTTAGTAATACCAATCGTTAATGGTTTTGCATCGATAGAATTGATATTTTTTAAAAGTTCTCTAATTTCACCAGATTCTCCAGATTGCGAAATTATAACAATTCCAATATCTTTAAATGACTCTTGCCTTTTTTGTGGAAAAGTATTGAATAAGAATTCACCAGCTTCTCTAATTTCTGTAGCAATTCCGTTCTGATTTAAAATATAGTAAGGTAAAAAAGAGCTGATAAAACTTGAACCCATACCCGTAAAAATTAGTTTAGTAATACCACCTTTGTTAATAAAATCTTTTACTTTTAAAAATTGTGGTTTACTTTCGTTCATAATAAAACTATAGGTATCTCTAAGAGCTTGAGCTTGAGATTTTAGTTCTTCTAAAAATTCATTCATAAATAATCCCCTAAAAAAGCATTCACAATTAATTATAGTTAATTATAATAAAAATTATAAGATAAAATTAATTTAAACAATTCAGATTTAAATAAATATTGAAGTGATATTTTTTGCCTTGTATACACGGTCTTGATATTATCAATTGCCCAATTTGCCGAATGACGAAATCTACGGTCCCTCGAAACCCAATTAACATTAAGGCGGCAAAAATCGAAAACTTAAGACCAGAAAATCCGTTTTTTAAAAATCATATTAGCAATAAAAATAGAACTGAAGAATATTTAGTTAAAAGTAATAAATTATTACAACCAAATTTGATAAATAGATTACCAACGCCAAATCTTATTAACCAAATTCCTAATTTTGACAGTAAGGAATTAATTAATAAGTTAAACGAGTTAGATATTGATAGATGGGATAATTACGGAATTTCTAAAAAGGTTTCTCTTGAAAAACCTGAATTGAAACTTGATTCTGATTAGATTTATTTTTAACGTTCTTTTAACATAAGAATTTAAAATAAGAATTTTAAAACTAATATATATGTATTAATATTATTAATTTCTTAAGAAACTCAAAACTTAATAATGAAGTGTTGAATGATGGAAATTAACGACGATTTGAAAAATAGTACGCAAGTTGCCTATATCAGCATGGAGATTGCAATTGATTCGAACATTCCAACTTATAGCGGTGGTTTAGGTGTTTTATCGGGAGATACTGTAAGAGCAGCAGCAGATTTAGAGCTCCCTATGGTTGGATTGTGCTTATGTTATAGTTCAGGCTATTTCTATCAATTTTTTAACGAATTTGGTGAACAGAAAGAAAGGGAAATTGAATGGAATTTTTGGTACGAGTTCGAAAAAGTTGAAAAACCAATTAAAATAAAAATAGAAAATAAAGAAGTGTTAGTTTCTGCATGGCTTTATCGCGTTATAGGCCGATCAGGTCATGTTCTACCAATTTATTTGTTAACTACGGACATTGAGGGAAACGAAGATTGGATGAAAGAAATGACAGGTTCTCTCTATGATTCCACATCTCGATGGAACAGAATCGTACAAGAAATGATATTAGGCATTGGTGGCGTAAAACTCTTAAATTCCTTGGGTTTTAATAACATTAAAACATACCATCTAAACGAAGGTCACGGTTCTTTCTCAATAGTAGAACTTTACAATATGTTAGGAGGTGATCTTGATAAGGTTAGAGAGAAGGTCGTTTTCACTACTCACACACCAGTTCCGGCAGGTCACGATCGATTTAATCAAGATTTAGTTAATAAAGTATTTGGAAATAGAATGCCTTCTGAAATTCGAAAAATTGCTGACGATAAAGGTCAATTTAATATGACATTTCTAGGAATGGAGCTTTCTAGATATAGAAATGGAGTTGCCAAAAAACACGGCCAAATTTCACAGAAAATGTTTCCTCAATACGAAGTTGATTCAATTACTAATGGTATACATTTACCTTTTTGGGTCAGCAAGCCATTTCAACTCATATTTGACAAAAAATGGCCAAATTGGAAGTCAAAACCTTCGATACTTCAAAACGCAATTGAATTAGACGATTTAGATGTTTTTGATGCGCACATTGAAAATAAATTCAATCTAATTAGTTATCAGAAAGGTCATAGTTGGAACTTACTGGATGAAGAATTAATTACAATTGGTTTCGCTAGAAGATTTGCTACTTACAAAAGGGCTACTTTAATCTTCCACGATATCGAAAGGTTAGGTAAAATCTGCCAAGAAAAGATTCAATTTATTTTTGCAGGAAAAGCTCACCCTAAGGACACGATGGGTAAGGAATATATCAAAAAAATCCACGAATCAGGCGAATATCTTTACGATAATTATGGTGTTAAAATTGTAATAATGGAAAATTATAATATGGATTTAGCTCATATGATGGTATCTGGGTGTGATGTTTGGCTCAATACACCCGAAAGATATCGCGAAGCGAGTGGTACAAGTGGCATGAAAGCTTCATTGAATGGCGTTTTAAACTTTAGCGTTCAAGATGGTTGGTGGTTGGAAGGATATCGCATGAACCCTATGGCAGGATGGGCAATTGGCCCTAACGATTCAAATCCCGACGATCCAGGGGTCTCAAATAGTTGGGAGATTGATTCAAACGCATTATATGAAACGTTAGAAAACGAAATTATACCAACTTATTTGAACCATGACGAGTGGTTGTTCAAAAGCAAAAACGCTATTTCTCTCGCAGCTTACTTTAACACTAATAGAATGATGATAGACTACGCGAAAAAGAGTTACAAACTTAAAAAACAAAAGCCTTGGAAATTTATGAGTTAAAAATTCCTTTTTTTTTCTAATGTCTAAAAGAGCTTAACAAATTTTAAGATAAAAAAAGATTAGGTTATTTAATACAATTTAAGAGTTTAAATGGTCTAATCATCAAAAATTCATCAAAATTCTTTTGTTCGAAATAAATTTCAAATGTTTGGGTAAAAATTTCTTCCATTGTATCTACGCCAAGTGATAACCCTTCCATATCTTTTGCTAATAAAAGCATTGATTCCGCGTTAGATTCAAGATAGAAGCATCCTGGACTGAGCTCGAGATTTTTGTGCGGTTCAAGAATTAGATCGGCTTGTCTTATAATTTGACTTGTAGTAAAAATAACTAGTAGAAAGTTTTCTGAATACTCTTCTTTTAAATATGAATCCCTTATTCCCGAAGCTTGGAGCGCGAATTTAGAAAAATCTTTAAAAAGGTTTTGAAGTCGAGTTAATTCTTTCCTGAATTTAATTTTATTATGAAAAAAGCTGAACTCTTTGCTCAATTGTAGGGGTTCACCGTCAATGTATGTAATTTCTTTTGGTTTTGACTTGAAGACATATTTTTTAATATTTTTTGACATGATAAATTTTTTCACTTTAATAAGTTTTTAAAATTTAATAGAAATTGATCTAAATAAGATAAAATGAAGTTTTTTAAAAATTTCTTGGTTATTAAATGTAAATGTTTAATATAAAATAATTTAATTGAAAATGAAATTAGGAACGCTTGTTTTAGAAAATAATTTCTTATTGGCACCCATGCAAGGAGTAACTACGGCACCGTATAGGCAATTTTGTAGAAAGTTTGGTAAAATAGGGTTAGTAAGTGTTCCAATGCTTTATACTAAGAGACTTCAAAAAAAACCTCGCTCCGTATTAAGTAATTTATACAAAATTGAGAAGGAAAGGCCTATAAGCGTGCAGCTAATTGGTTCAGATCCAATAGCTTTAAGAGAATCAATTGACTTTCTTGAGAGCTATCAATTTGATGTTTTGGATATAAACGCCGGCTGTCCATCTAAAAGAGCAATTAAGGCAAAAGAAGGAGGGTATCTACTTAATGACCTGGAAAAATTAAGTAGTTTAATCAAAGTTGCTACAAAATATTCCTCGCATTTTGTTTCTTTAAAAATTAGAACAGGGTTCAAGAATTTAGACAATATCGACAAATTAGCGAAGATCGTTAATAAATCGAGCATTGATTTCATAACAATTCATGGAAGAACGGTAAAAGATCGATTCGATGACACCGCTCTTAATTTAAAAGCCGTTAAAAAATTGAAAGATCTATTAAAAATACCTGTAGTTGGAAATGGAAGTATTGACACTCCTCAATCTGCGAAAGAGTTTTTAGGATTTACAAAAGTTGATGCCATTATGATTGGGAGAGGAACTATGGGTAACCCTGAAATCTTTCATCAAATAAATAAATATTTAAAAGAAGGAGTAGAACTGGTTTTTAATAATAATTTAATTAAAATGAAAAATCATATAGATCTTTACGAAGATTGCTTAAATAACTATATAAATGAGAATATCGAGTTTCCATACCCGATTGAAAGATACAAATTTATAGAATTAAAAAGAAATTCGATATGGTTAACTAAAAATATTCAACCCTCGACCGGCATTAGGATAAAAATTTCTAAAGCAAAAACTTTGGATGAATTACGAGATATTTTCGAACAGGTTTTTAATAATTAAAAGACGAGAAAATCAACTCGTTACGAGTAATATTATAAATATAAGGATATACAAAAATATAATTATTCCATTAATCAGAGTAATTAGATCGATAATTTGAATAACCATTCCTTCAAAAGAAGAGGTTAACCTTTCGACTGTCCAATTAAAATCTCCTGAGAGCGCAGAAATGATGAAGTGAATATTTAAACAAAATATTTGAATTACTGAAAAAATAAAAATCTTGAAAAGCGCATCTTTCTCTTTTTCGTTAAGCTTCATTTTAATATCTTTAATAAATTTTTATAACTTTTTATTTTTTTTGTAAGCTTCTTAAAGTTAACGCTTATATTTTTTTAATAATTCTTCCGGCGTAAAAACGCCGTCTTCTGTAATTATAGCAGATACTAATCTAAATGGAGTAATATCAAATGCGTAATTTAAGCATTCTACACCATCTGGAACGATTTGCACCTTCCCTAGTACATTTTTTACTTCACTACTATCTCTTTGCTCAATAGTAACATCGTCAGCGGTCTCTTGCAGAGATAATGTGGAAGTTGGAGCCGCAACATAAAAAGGCACTTCATTATCGTACGCAGCTAAAGCGACCAAATACGTTCCAATTTTATTAAAAACTGCGTCTGAAGTTACTCTATCTGTTCCTACAATTACCTTATTTATTTTTCCAAGTCTCATCAATAAACCTGAAGATGTATCAGAAATCACTTTTACAGGAATTTTATCGTATTGAAGTTCATAGGCAGTTAATCTAGCTCCTTGTAATCTTGGTCTCGTTTCATCAGCAATCACGCTAATTTTTTTACCACCTTCAATTGCGCTTCGAATAGGTGCTAACGCCGTACCATATTGAACCGTAGCCAAGGAACCCGCATTGCAATGAGTTAAAACAACATCACCATCTTCTAATAAAGTAGCACCGTTTTTACCAATATTTTTGTTAACATTAACGTCTTCTTGAGCCATTAATTTGGCTTCTTCAACGACCAGTTCCGAAATATTTGAAGGGTTGTCTGGAAAAGAACTTAATATTTCCCAAATTCTATTTACTGCCCAAAAAAGGTTAGATGCTGTAGGTCTTGTACTGCGTATTACATCAGCAGCTTCCTCCATTCTTTTGAGGAATTCTTCTTTTGGAAGCGTTCTATATTCTATTGTCGCTAACGCCATTCCCATTGCTGCAGCAACTCCAATTGCAGGAGCACCTCTTATATTCATGACTTTAATAGATTTTGCCACATCTCTATAATCCTCTAACTCTAAAAACTCAAGTTTATGCGGTAATAGAGTTTGATCGATCATTTTCACTTTATTGTCGTGAGTCCATTCAATAGACGGGATCATAATAATCTTAATTTAACAAGCTTTAAAAAATTAAATTAGTAATATTTTTTATTACAGCAATTATTTTAATCTTGATAAGTTCCTTTAGTTTAGGAAAATTGAAAGCTTAGATAGATGAAATTAAATAGAGTCATGGCTTGGTATGGAAAAAAATACTTT
>JAUWHC010000265.1 GCA_030606095.1 Promethearchaeota archaeon
TCTTTTTAGGAAAAAATGGCTACTTGATATTATTTATACAATAAGACACTTAGAAACCCCATATTTTAACGAGATTAAAAAATCAATCCCAAAAATTAATTCAAGAATTCTTACTGATTGTCTACGTTTATTAGAAAAAAACGGTTTAGTCAACCGCAATGTTCATAATACTCGCCCTTACCGTGTTAGTTATAAAATGACCAATTTTGGAAATGGAGTATATGAACTATTAATGCCTTTATTATATTTTTTCATTTTACCTAAAGAAAAATAAAGAAAAAAGTATAAAAACCATCTATTTTATCGAAAAGTCCACGGCAAACTCTGCGTGAATTTTTGTTGTATCAAATAAAGGGATTTTTACATCAGTTTGTTTAATTAAAAGCGGAATTTCAGTGCAACCTAGTATTATTCCTTCCGCACCTTTTTTTTCCAGGTTGTCTATAACTTTAATATAGCTTATTTTAGAAGATTCTTTAATTTCTCCTAAACACAGCTCGTTGTATATAATATCGTGAATAATTTGTCGTTCTTCTGTATCTGGAACGATCACTTCTAAACCATAATTATTAATAAGCCTTCCTTTATAGAAATCTTGTTCCATAGTAAATTTCGTTCCTAATAATCCTATTTTTTTTAAGCCATAATCTTTAATTTTTAATGCTGTAGCATCAGCAATGTGCAACAGAGGAACATTAATATGTTTCTCCATATCTTCAGCCATCTTATGCATTGTATTAGTACATATTATAATCATATCTGCTCCAGCACTCTCTAATCTTTGAGCCGATTCTATCATTATTTTTGTGAGTTCTTCCCAATCCCCTTGACGTTGAAGTTTTTCGATAACTTCAAAATCAACAGAATATAATATACTTTTTGCGGAATGCAATCCTCCTAATTTGTTATTTACTGCTCTATTTATAATCCTATAATACTCTAAAGAAGATTCCCAACTCATACCTCCAATTAGACCAATCGTTTTCGTAATTTTTTCACCTAAATTGAGCTCTTAACATTTGATTTATTACTTCATTTATCTAAATAACAATAAGGTTATAAAATTAAAGCCCTTTACTCCAAAGGTCTCGTATTACTTTATCCTTAAGGAGTGGCTCAACAGTAAAGTCATCTTCCACGTCAGTTAAACACGCCAGACAAGATTTTCCATTCATTCTAATAAGACATCGTCTACAAAATCCTAATCTGCAATTTACAAAAAAAGCAAGACTAGGATCTAAGTTCTCCCTTATATAGAGCAAACAATCTTGAATACTCATTATTCCATTTAAAGGAACTTCAAAAGTATCATAATATGGAGACTCATCTTTTATAGGGTCAAATCGAAAACATTTAACTTTAATCAATTTTTTTTCTTCCATCTAAACGCCCCTCTCCTCTTTTTTTAAAGAAGCTGTAGCGACACCAATAGCCTCTTGATATGTTAGTTTCCCTTTTGGTAAGGAAATTGTAGTAACTACTGGTTTTTCAAATGTAATTTCACAATCTCCATTTTTTTTCTTTAAAATTATTGTTTTTAACCATTCATCGTTGTTAGTAATAGTGAAATCACTGCGATAGAATTCACCCCGACTTTCTTTGCGAATTAACGATGTTTTAGCTGATAAGTATAGACATGTTAACATATTTCGTAATTCAATTGATCTTATCCATTCGTAATTCAAAGCCTTGCTTTTAGTGGAAGAAATGTATAACTTTTCGACATCATCTCCTAATAATTTCTCTAAATCTTTTATTGCTTCTTTTAGTTGTTTTTCATTTCTTATCAAACCAAGATTCTTTCCTGAGATTTCATGCATTTTTCTTTGAAGCTCGTTTGGTGTTATTCCAGTGGTTATTTTTAATGGTTTGTTTATTCTTTCTAATATCACTTTCACTTGTTCAGTTTTAATTTCAGCATGTTCTACTTTTTTAACATAATTTGGAGCAATTTCTCCAGCGATTTTTCCTTGGACGCCTACTTCAGTACAGGCAGAAGCCACTCTAACTGATCCCCATAAACCACCTGAACATTCCCCAGCGGCATAAAATCCAGGAATAGATGTCTCTGTATTTTCATTAACTTTAATTCCTCCACTCATATAATGAGCGGCATTACCAACTTCAACATCTTCGGTTTTACACTTTTCTAATAATTCTGGAAATAATACATTCAATTCGTATCTTGAATCTTTATACTCGTTTTTTATTCGATGCCCTGCGACTTTTATAAGCATATCGATAAATCTTGTTCTTGAATGTTTTAATGAATAGTAAATTCCTCCATGAGGTCCCCCTCGTCCTTCTTCAATTTCAAGTTGAGACGCTATTGAAACGATTTCTTTTGTGCTTTGTTCCAAATTTTCCGGATCATATTTTTCCATGAATCTTTCGCCTTTATTATTTAGAAGGCGAACTATTTTATCAAATGGATCAATCTCACTAGTCATATACAAGACAATACTCCCGCGATCCTTAGGGGGCCATACCATTGTTATTGGGCAAAATTGAACCATTTCCATACTAGTCAGTTCTAATCCTGCTCGGTAAGCCATCGCAACACCATCACCGGTAAGATCATAAGGTCCAGTATTAAATGGATAAGCTACATGCCATCCTCCTGCCGCTAAGATTAGAGCTTTACATTTAATTAAAATAATTTCCCCTGTTATTATATCTAAAGCTATTGCTCCCGCTATTCTCCCTTCAGATACTAATAAATCAATTACAATTGTATCCTCAATAAGAGGAATATTCAATTCTCTTATTTTTTTCCGAATTACTGCCACCCATAATGTACCTGAAGTTATTATTCCACGAGCCATTTCTTCCGAATGGGCAGATTCATAACTATAGATGCGCATTCCCCAATCTAGAAGATCTTTCATGGCTTTTGGAGCATACTCCACGTATTTTTCTACCATTTTTTGATTACCCAGATACAGGCTTTCTCTTACTAAGGTTTCGAAGAATAATTCTGGATTATCTCTATCATCACCAGGAAAACCTAAAGTTTTAGCTGTTTTTCCATCGACATTAAAGTCCGCTCCAGCCATTATTGAGGCACCACATTGTCCAATCTTACCTTTTGTGATTATTAATATGTTAATACCACTTTTATGTGCTTCAATAGCTGCATGCCCTCCAGCACCCTCACTCCCTACAATTAAAAGATCTGTTTTAAGGACTCTATCACATAGATTTTCAACTTCACTCATATTTTTTTCACTCTTATTTAAGAATTTTTCATGCTTTTTTCGCAATATATCGGAGAACACATCTTTTATCTCCTTTTGTTATATTAGATGGAACTTCAATAACTAATTCGGGGTTATATCCTTTTAACACAGCAGTATCAATAAATTCACAATAAATTTTTCCATATTCTAGTTTGTCCCACTCCTTACAGCCATTACAAAAGACACAATCTCTAATTATAATTTCAGCGTTTCCATCAACAATTTTAGGTTTATATTTTAAAATACTTCTACTATCTAAATCTCCATAAATGAAGAAATTCTTTAAAGTAAGTTCTTTTCCCAAAGATTTCACTACTAGTGCTATTCGTTTACCTCTTTCTATACCATACTTTTCAACGGCTTTTTCTATTACTACTTTGCCCTTTTCACCAAATTGATTAATTACTTCTTCAGTAATAGTACAGAATAATTGAGAAAACATTGCAAAGAAATGAGTTTTATATTTATTACCTACTTCTGTTTGTGCTTTAAGAACTTCCATTAAATCATCGCTAGTAAATTTTTCTGAATTATCTAATATCCTTCATCACTTCATTAATTTTTTTTATTGCTCTTTCAATTTAAGTTTGAAATTCAACATTAAATAGGATTATATTCTTAATAAATATGAAAGATATTGTTTTTACTGTAAGTAAAAAATTTTACACTAATATTGTGATTTATTCAATGAATAAAAATAGTAGAGAAAGGGGATTATATTTCAAACATTATAAGGAACTTTATAACCTGATCCCCATAATTCAAAAAACTACAAAAGAAGGCATTAAAAAGGAAAGAGGAGTAGTACTCCACGATATTAATCGAATTACTGAGGAAAGAGAGCATCTCAAATTATTTTTCCAATTGATTCAAGGAAAATGGACTTTTGATATATTTCACATATTAAATATAATGGGAGAAATAAATTATAATGAAATCAAAAATGTTCTAAAGGGCATTAGTTCACGTATTCTCACAGATCGATTGAAATTATTAGAGATGAAAGGATTCGTAAAAAGAAATATTCAAAATACACGCCCAGTACATATTTCTTATAAACTTACAGAATTCGGAGAGGGTTTAGTCGAATTAATGATTCCCGTTGTTTTGTATTTCTTATTGAATGTTAAATAATCAGGTTAAAATATCAATATTGTTTAAAAAAAGCCCAATCTTTAATATAATCATTAAACAATTGTATCAAAAACCAAAATAGATAATAAATAGTAAAAAGGTAAAATAAATTGATTATAGATGCACATTGCCATATTTGGGATAAATCCATCATAAGTGGAAGTTTTAAGAAATTAATTGATGATGGAGCTAAGCAAATGGGTTTATCAGACCCTTCATCGTTATATGATGGATCAGTA
>JAUWHC010000072.1 GCA_030606095.1 Promethearchaeota archaeon
ATAAACACACTGCCGGAGCTTATGTTGAAAAATTTATTACCGAAATTGGAAAAAACAACAAAATCTTCGGCGTAAAATGCCCAAAATGCCAAAAAATTTACGTTCCTCCCAAAATGATTTGTTTCGAATGTTTCGAAAAAATGGAAGAATGGGTCGAAGTCGGAAACCAAGGAACCGTTAAAGGCTTTACTGTTATTACGCACTCAACACCAGTGTTGCCTTTAGAGCCACCTTTTGCTTATGGAATTATCACTCTCGATGGTGCAGATACAGATTTTGTGCACATAATAAAAGAAAGCGATCCAAAAAAGCTGAAAATAGGTATGAGAGTAGAGGCTGTGTTTAAAGAGGCACCACGAAAAAGAATATTGGATATAGAATATTTCAATCCAATATAAGATAATTTATTTATAACTTTTTTTTATTTCTATTATTATTATATAAATTAGTTAATGAATTGAATTTTAAAAGTGATAGAAAGTGGATAGTAATATTATTTTAGTAGAAGAAAACGAAGATAAAACGATAACTACGATTACCTTTAACCGATTAGAGAAAAAAAATGCAATGAACTTGGATTTATTAGTCAATTTTCAAAATGCAATAGATAAAATAGAACGTTCTAAAACTAGGGTCGTAATCATTACTGGTGGCGACGATATATTTAGTGCCGGAATTGATCTTAAATTTTTAACTGGACAAGAAACAGATCCAGATGGAATAGTACCTGATTTAAGAATACCCGCTAATTTTAGGTACTTTGCAAATACTTGGATTCAACCAATATTTACTAAAATTGAAAAAATGGAAAAACCAGTTATAGCAAAAATTAAGGGTTATTGTTTTGGAATGGCTTTTGAATTAGCACTTGCTTGTGATTTTAGATTTTGCTTAGATTCGGCGATTTTTAGCATGCTTGAAACAAAGATAGGTATGACACCCGATGTAGGAGGATCTACGAGATTAACACGACTGGTAGGAATTCAGAATACTAAAGATATCGTCTTAACTGGAAGAAGATTTGATGGCAATGAGGCGTATAGATTAGGAGTAGTAAACAGAGTAGCAAAAACTCCAGATGAGCTAGATTCTATTATTAAAATGTATACTGATGAGCTTATCGATTCTGCCCCTTTGGCTGTTGGTCTCGGTAAAAAGTTAATTGATAACCTATATGGCAAAGATGTATTTATTGGATTAGAATTAGAAACACTAGTAAGTTCCCAACTACTTCAAACTAAAGATGCTGTGTCGGGAGCATTAGCTAGATTGCAAAAAACTAAACCTAAATGGCGAGGAAAGTAATATCTATAAAATTATTTTTTATGTTTTTTTTATTCTATTTTTTTGACATATAATTTAATAAAAAAATTAAGTTAAAGTTAGATCTAAATGGATATCTGTAATTGGGTAAGATATACATGGATGTATATAGCTGAGGTCCTTATCAACCTCTCGTATAGTCACCTCAGGAGGGACAAAAATTTTGCCCGAAATCATTTTTGTTCGGCAAAAAGCACATTCACCTGAGCGACATCCACTAGCGATTTCGATTTTCAGTTCTTTTGATCGTTCTAGACTATTTAAAAGCGGTTCTATACAAGATCCTTCAATCACTATTTTTTCTTTCGTAGCAAAATGTCTAAATTCTACGGTAATCTGAACTTTCTTAGAGGCATCTATTTCTTGAGGCCACCCCATAACTCGAGTGATGTCATCAGGAACTCCAAATGCCTCGTAATATATTCGATGCTTAGGAACTCCAAGAGTTTTTAATTCTTCATCTACGAATTGATACATAGCACGATTGCCAACAATGTAAAAGTACTTGTTTTCAATTGATATAATTTCGTTTAATATCTTATCCTTTGAGATAAAACCACATTCTCCTTTCCATTCTGGAGTTGGTTCAGAGAGGATATATTTGATTTTGATATTTGACCTTCTTTTTTGGATATCTTCTAATTCACCTAGAAATAAGATATCTCTCTCAGTTAAACTTCCGAATATTAACCAAATGTTTAAGGGGAGTCTTTTCTCGGAGATATCTCTTAGCATTGACACAAAAGGTGTAATACCACACCCACCAGCAATAAATACCAAATCTTTGCCGTGAAAAATGGGGTTGTAGTAGAGATTTCCTAAGGGCTCAGTTACTTCAAAAATATCGCCAATCTTTACATTTTCAAAAAGAAAGGGGCTAACAAAACCGCCTTCTTTCTTTCTAACGCCTAATTCGTAGTAGGAGAGCTGATTTGGAGAAGAGACAAGAGAATACGGGCGCGAGGTTCGAACGCCATTAATTTCTACAGTAAGTCCTACATATTGTCCCGCACGAAAGGGCGCTAAAGGTTTGTCAGGTTTCGCAGAAATAAACCTAAACAGTTTAGTATCGCGTGAAAGAAGCTCGATATCAGAAACTATTAGAGATTGTTTTTCGGGATGAATCCGATTGGCTAAATTTTCCAAACCATCGTAATACCATGGTAGAGGTTCGACTTCATCGCGCCGTTTTTTTAATTTTTCAGCCTTCTGATACTTTTTTACATCTTCCATTATTTCCTTTTCCATTTTTTAGATCCTCCCTTTAATTTTATCGCCTAAATATAGCCCTGCTCCTATCCTCCCACTTAAGATGGTAGTCGAAAATCCACCACCAAAATTAGTCCATGCACCTACCTGATATAAACCGGGAATTGCGCCTCTACTTTTTAATCGAAGCAAAGGTCCATTTGTAACATCTTGAGTAGTTCCATATATAGCGCCTTCTATGTTTTTAGAATAACGATAATATGTCAAAGGTGTTGCGACTACAGCTACTTCGATATAATCGCGAATTTCAGGACAAATAGACTTTTCGACCAACGATACCATCCCATCTGCGATCTTATCTTTTAAGCGGAAATATTGATCAGGTGCGATGTTTTGCCAAAGTTTACCCATTTGTAATGTAGTTAAAACTAATTGAGTTGTTCCTGGAGGCGAAATATCTTCGTAAATGTGATTATAACAAGCAGCGACCATGTATTTTGGCGTTTCCAATTTTTTGAAATTCTCAAACGCTTTATTTGTATCGTATGAATCGTTAATAAATGTTTCATGAGCCGTAAATCCTAAATCTTTATAAGAGGTATTTAATCCAATGTAAACAGAAAAACCAGATGGACCAATTTCTGGAGCGTAAATCATTTTCTTATAACTATCTGGCACTACATCTTGAGGAAGCATTTTCATCGTTGTACATATTGGATTAACGTTAGAAATAACTGCTTTACAAAGATAAACATTTCCATTAAGGAGTTTAACTCCGCTAACTTTTCCATCTTCCACGAGAATACGATCAACCAACGCGTTATATCTTATTTCACCACCGAGTTCTTCAAATGCTTTTACCATTGAAGTTGTTAAAGAATGTGATCTTCCTATTGGAAAAGCAGCGCCCCAATTTAAATAAAATATGAGCATCGCAATATAAGTATAGGCATTTATTCTGTTTGGCGGTAATCCGATGTATCCCCATAGTTGAGAGATAACAGCCATTAATTTCTCATCTTTAAAAAATTTTTTGTATAATTCTGATAATGTAAGGCCCGAAATCCGCGGAATCCATGGATGTTCTTTAAGCACTTCTTGTGGTGAAAATTTTCCACCTTTAGAAGCAATAAATTTAATACCAGCCAAAACAGCTATGCACATTTCTATAAATTCTTCGATCCCTCGTTTTTCAGAAGGAAATAATTCAATTAATTTGTTTGTATACTCTTCCATTCCAAGTGGAATTGTTATATCGTAACCATCGCTAAACACGCTTCGATAAAACTCAGGAACTTGGATAAATTCTAGTTTATTTGGAACTATACCTAATTTTTCCAAGAATCGATAAAGACTGCCTCTATTATTTTTCGTTCCAATATCGCTTAACTCGTGCAATGCGCCCTCAAATTCAAACCGCCCTCTAACAAAAGAAGTAGCAAAACCTCCAGGGACATTGTGTTTCTCAAGTAATAATACTTTTTCTCCTCTGAGAACAAGTTGACATGCAGCACCAAGTCCGCCAAGTCCAGCTCCAATTACTATAACGGGGTATTTAGAAATTACTCTGCTTTCATCATAATTATTGTTATTCATAAAAAAATATTCGTTTAAATAATTTTTAAAGATATGTTTTTATAATAAAAAGATAATCCTTGAATTATCGCCCAATAAAAACGGGATCTCTTTTTTCCTTTAATGAATTCATCGATTCGTTGAAATCTTTTGTTCTAAATACTTTCTTTAATCCTTTATTTTCTAGATCCAATGTTTTATCTAAGATATCAATAAAGTAAGCGTGCATGGTTTTTTTCATTAACTTAATTGACAAATATGGCCCTTTAGGCGGTATCAATCTAAGTGCTTGTTCTCTAGCATAAGGTATTAATTCTTCGTTAGGTAAGACCTTATTTACAAGTCCAAGTTCATAAGCTTTTTGAGCGGTAATTTTATCGCCAAAATAACAAATCTCATTTGCTTTTTGAAAACCAACTAAAAATGGTAACATAAAAGTGGAAGCAAACTCGGGGATTATTGCTCTTTTGGAAAAATAAAAACCTAACCACGCATCTTCGGCCATATAAATCAGATCAGCCCCCGATAAAGGCATTGTAATAGCGCCACCTATAGCCAATCCGTTTATCGCGGCAATAACAGGTTTAGAGAATTTCCAAAGTGCCATACATAATTTCTTTTGGGCAATGTCCATCAAATCGATCTCTACTCTAATCTCTTTTTGGACTTTCTCAAAGAACTTAGGTTCGAAATAACCTCCAGAAGAAAATGCGTTTCCTTCTGGGTTTCCAGTAATTATTAAAACTTTAGCACTTTTGTCTTTTTCCATATCTTCTAATACAGTAAAAATTTCTAAAAAAGACACATATGATACAGCATTTCTTCTTTCCGGTCTATTTATAGTGATTGTACAAATACCGTTTTCTTCTTTCTCATACAAAATATCTTCAAAATCTTCTATTTTCATTTTTTTTCCTAAGATTATCTAATTTTTTTGTATAAAAGTTGGATATTTAAACAATTTTGTTTAGAAATATATCAAATTTAAAATTAGGAAAAAATAAAAAGTTAATTTATTTAGATATCTATTTCTTTTCTTCTTGCTCACGCAGAGTTCTTTTTAACACTTTACCGACAAGGCTTGTTGGTAATTCTTCTCTAAACTCCCAGATTTTCGGAACTTCATATTTAGCTAGATTCTCTTCGGCATATTTCTGTATTGAAGTTTTAACTTCTTCTGTTGGTTCTACTCCTTCCTTTAATTGAATAGCAGCCTTAACAATTTCTGCGCCAGGACGTTCTGGATGTGGAACTCCAATAATTGCCATTAATGCAATATCAGGGTGCTTTGTAAGGAGATCCTCAACATGTACACTGTATACTTTAAATCCACTGACGCTTAACATGTCTTTAGTGCGATCTACAATTTGTAGATAACCTTCTTCATCAAATACGCCTACATCGCCAGTATGAACCCATCCATCCACAAATGTTTTTGCGGTAGCTTCAGGTTTATTTAAATATCCTCTAGCTACTTGAGGTCCTTTTATCAAAATTTCTCCAGGTTGTCCTATTCCTACCTCTTCTCCTGTTTCTACATTGATAAGTTTGAAATCAGTATCAGGTAATGGTAATCCGACTTTTCCAATCTTTTTTTTACCATATGTAGGATTAACCGTAACTAAAACAGCAGTTTCAGTCATTCCATAAACTTCAACAAATTTATTCTCACTATGAAAATCCTTTTCAAAATCTCTAACAGCTTCGGCTGGAAATGGTGCAGCTCCACTAATATATAGTGTTATGTTGTCTAAATCGGATTTTGGGATTGTCTTTGATTTTGGATTGTTCTGAAGCATTAAAAATAAAGTTGGTACGCTACTATATACATTTGGGTGTTTCTTAATTATTTCATTAATCATATGATCTGTATCCCTTGGATTTGCTATTATAATCTGTGTGGAACTTATGTATGTCAGGTATAACCCTACAAATAATCCCGCTATATGAAAGTACGGAAATGCTGACATAACAATATCAGTTCCTGGTTTTCTGTCAAGCCAAACATAATATTGTTTCATATTTGCTACCAGATTAAAGTGTGTAATTTCTGTTCCTTTAGGTGTTCCGGTTGTTCCTCCAGTATATTGAAGTATTGCCAAATCGTTTTTTGAATCAATTTTTACGCTTTTAAAATCAATTGGAGTTTCCATTACTTTCAAAAATGGAACAACTGTTTTTCCTGGCCATGGATTCATTTTTCCTTTTGGTATTTTTCCAATTAATTTTCCCATAAAGACTTTAAAACCAGAAAAACCCATATATTCTGAGATGTTAGAGGGAATTATCACTTCAATATTTGGTAATTTATCCAGAATTTTTGGATATATTTTTTCATAAATGATATCCATAGTTACCACAAATTTCGCTTTAGAATCATTTAGCTGATAAGCCATTTCAACAGGACTGAGAAGGGCAGAGACTCCCGTACATACACCACCCGCTAATAAAGTTCCATATAGCGCAAATAGATACTGTGGAGTATTTGGAAGGGAAATCGCGACCACATCTCCCTTTTCTAAACCATTTTTTTGAAGAAATGTTGCAAATATTTGAACGCTTTCGAGTAATTCTTTGTAGAGAATGTCCTTATCCATAAAAGAAAGACCTATTCTATCTGGATATTTTTGCATAGCGTTTACTAAAAGGGTTCCAATATCTTCAATTGGATACTCTAAAGTTGTTGGAACGTGGGAATCGTAAGATTTCGTCCAAAATTTTTCTTTACTCATTTAAATTTACTTCTTTTTTATTTATTTTTTTTAAATTGAATTTATTAATTAATTACTTTGCTAGATTTGTTTTTAAAAGTTGATATTTTCTTATTGAAAAACTATTCAATTTCTTTATATTGAAGATAAAATAATATCAATTTTAAACGAAAAATTTAGGTTTAGAAACGAATTTAATAAAAACTCGAAATTTTAAAATTCTATAAAGATTATAGATATTTTTTTAATACGAAACCTATCTGTTCGGTACTGTAGTTAATATCGTCTTCGGTGATTCCATAATAAGTAACTATATCAGATCGTAAATCAACGATTTTCATAAATATCAATTAAATTAAATTAATTTAAACTGTGATAATGAATCATACTAATAAAAAATAATTAAAAGAATTACTACAATAAACTCATGGAGAAGTTTGGACCCAAATATCTAGAGTTTGAAATAAAACTAAAATTTTATTAGTACTTTTTGTTATTCTTCTATCGTAATCTGGATTTGTATGAATTAAATTATTTTAGATTTTGAATATAATTAGGGTTGCTTCAATTGAGTGAAATTAGAGAAATTCAATTTTTACTTTGTTTGACAAACATTATATTAGGAATTCAGTTAGTAATTTTCTTTTTTTACCGATATCATAAAATCAAAGCCGAACGACTTCAATTAAATAAAATTTTATTGTCTTATGGTTCTATTTGTCTATTATCTATCATTGGTGCTTTCATTTTAATATTGAATAGATTTTTTATATCTTCGCCCTATTTAAAAGAGATAATAGTCAAATTAGGTTATATTCTCATATTTTTTTCATTAATGACTTTTTTATACTTTATAACATCAGAAGAATTTTCGAAAATTATAAAATTAAACATTGTAAAGGTTTTGATAATCCTAAATTTTATTCCGATTATTTTAGTTATTATAATTCCTTCAAATGCATTTATCTTTTTTTTCATAAAGATTATTGTTATAGTTTCATATTTAATAGTACTTGGTACTTTCCAAATTAGACTTGTTATTGAGGCTAGAGGTAAGATAAAAAAACATCTTACCCAGATATTAATAGGCGGAATAATCTATTTCAGTTCGCTTTTTTTTCTTATAGAGATTTTTATCCATTTATTGTATCCTTTAGAAAATTCAATAATTCTGTTGTTTTTGTGTACATTATCATTTATTGCTGGGTTTATCATATTATTATCAGGAATTTTTGGCTTTCCAGCTTTCTTTGAACTAAATTGGGAAGAAAATCTTATTAATTTATTTATAATCAATCAAAATAATAATAAGTGTTTATTTAGATACAATTTCTCTGGAATTTTTCAAGAAGGGAAAATTTTGAAAGAGAAAAATAACGACTATCAAAAAAAATTTGAAGATATGTTTTTAGGTGGAATAATTGGTATTGATAGGATAATTGCAGAAATAACCAATACTGAAAATGAAAAGATAAATAAAATTAAACGAGAAGATTCACTAGTTTTTTTAGAATATGGATCGAATTTCTTTTCGAATATAACTTATGCTCTAATTACAAAAAAAGATTTGAATAGTAACCTTTATTTTTTAAAATCTCTTAAAAAGAAGTTTGAATACATATTTAAAGAAGTATTGATTGATGCTGAAGACTTCGAAGAAAAAGTACAGTTATTCAAGAATTTTGATGTTATTATTGATGATCTTCTATCATAAAAGGTGATAAAATGATATTTTTAGAATTCCCTATAATAGGGGATATGAGGTTTCCATTACTGATAATAGAATGGATATCTGTAATTATTGAGTTTGAAATAAGTCTCTTCTTTCTAATTAGATATAAAAAACAAGAAAAAACCTTGAAAAATCTACAAGATCTTGGGTATTTCGCAGTATTTTTTGGTTTTTCATTAATGTATTTGTTTTATATTTTAGGGGACTACTATGCTTCTGATTCTACAATTTCTCCCTTTCTAATATGGAATCATGGGAGTGAGCGTATATTCTTTTTAAATTTAGGTTATTTTACGGCGCTTATTGCGTGTTTTATCTTAATTTTTTGTGTTGAAAAATATAATGTTTTTTTATACAAAAAATACTTTTATTCAATTATAATATCTATTTTTGCTTTACTTTTTATAATTGTATTTTTTATTGATATTAGATTAACTCAACAATTGACTTATGGGTTTTGGTATACATTTCTGATTTTCTTTATAAATTTTCTAATAAAATTTATTAAAAAATTAAAGTTTAAGGGGATATTTCTTTTTATATCAACTGCATTGTGGGCTAGTGGATATAGCCTAACTACAGATATGTATATTCAGATGTTTGGTTTTGAAATCCGAATGATAGGCGCTATTTTATTACTGATTTCTGTAATATTTCTTTCCTATTTCTTTTTCACATTAACTGA
>JAUWHC010000041.1 GCA_030606095.1 Promethearchaeota archaeon
TTTGATCAACTCCTAAAGGAAATGCACGATAGAAACATGAAAATGGTTTTGGATTTCGTTCTTAATCATACATCTATTGATCATCCATGGTTCATTGAATCTGCTTCAAGTAGGGACAATCCAAAGCGTAATTGGTACATATGGCGAGATGGCAAAAAATCTGGTGGTAAGAAGCCTCCAAACAATTGGACCACAATGACGGGAGGTTGTGCTTGGTTATATTACGAAAACACTGATCAATGGGTTTATTTCCACTTTCTGCCGAGCATGATTGATTTAAATTATCGAAATCCTGAAGTAAAGGAGGAAATGTTTAATACAATGCGTTTTTGGTTAGATAAAGGAGTTGATGGATTTCGATTAGACATTCTTCATGCAATTTATGAAGATGAACAATTAACAAATGATAAATTTAGTTGGACAATCATTCCTTCAGACAAAAAAGTAGATACACTTTTTCATAAGCACATATACGATTTAAACTTACCCGAAACCTTTGATTTTGCTCTGGAATTAAGAGAAGTAATGGATGAGTATGAACCTGAAAGATTTCTTGTAGGTGAGGTTGATGGTTCCATTGAGGAGGTTAAAAAGTATTATGGTCCTAATAACAACGGATTGCACATGTGTTTTTTATTCGAGTTTGCTTCAACACCGTTTGACCCAAAAAAATACGCACGCTTAATTTCAAGGGTTGAAAAAGCATTGCCATTTCCACTTACTCCAACTTTTGTTTATGGAAACCATGATAGAGATCGTTTCATATCTCTTTTAAAAAACAATTTTCATAAAGCAAAAATTCTTGCAACTATGCAATTAACCTTAAGAGGCGTTCCATTTATTTATTATGGGGAAGAAATTGGGATGCCCAATGTTAGATTTAAGCTAAAAACTAGTGAGGACCCAATTGGACGTAAGTTTTCATGGTTTCCGATGCCGCAATTAAGTAGGTTAATTGGTTTTTCTTTAACTCGAGATCGCTGTAGAACTCCAATGCAGTGGAATGATGAGAAAAATGCAGGATTCTCGTCTAATCTCGAAATCGAGCCTTGGTTAAAAGTTTCAGATACTTTCGAGAAAATTAATGTTGAAAAAGAACAAAAGAATCCTGCTTCATTGCTAAACTGCTACAAAAAACTATTAAAAGTTAGAAAAGAAAATATAGCATTACAAGAAGGTGAATTGCAGCTTATTGAACACAAGAAATCGGAGAAGAATTATATTTCTTATACTAGAAGCCATAAAGCTCAAAAAATCTTTATATATTTAAACTTTTCAAAGAAAGACTTATTAATACAAACTCCTATAGAAAAACCAGAACTTTTATTCTCAACTTTATCGAATAGAAAAGCTTTAGATACTAAAAAGTATAATGGAAACATTAAATTAACTCCTTTAGAAGGTATAATTTTTAAAAAAAAATAAAAAATAAAATTGAGTAAGAATTTAAACTATTCTTTTTATGTTTTAATATCCTTTGCATCGTCTTCTAAAACATCGTAGTATTCAATATCGCCTAAACCACCAGTTGTAACGTCTTTCCAATGTATTTTTAGTGGCATACCGATATATGCGTCTTCAAAGTTTATATTGGGTGCTAATTGAGCAATATGAGTGGTGTCAGAACCATCTTGGCGAATACACACTACTGGTTTTTCTAACACTTCCCCTGTTTCAGGATCTTTGGTATATACGATTGTATAAGTGGCCACTTGAGCAGTATCGCGTAAATCTGCCCATCGATCAGGCTTAACCATACACTTTCCACATACTAATCTGGGGGGGAAAAATACCCTATTGCAACTCCGACATTCGTTTCCTACTACTTTCTTCTGTTTCAATTTCTCTAAAAAGGGAGTCATGTGAGTAATATTAAATTTAAAAGTATAACTCGCCAAATACCACTTACCTGGCATTCTTCTAGTTCTTACATAATCCTTTTTTATATAATCCATAGATTTTCTTTGGGTTTGTTTTGACATTTTTTTACACCTCCAAAATTATTTAAATTTACGAGCCGGTTCATCTGACATCACCATCATTGTAATTAAATTTATAATCCCGCCCCAACCGTGACCTACAGCCGTATGAACCGTTTTAGGAACTTGGTTACTGGCTTTTCCCATTATCTGGAGAGCTGCTTCAGCTGGTCTTTCCATCGCTGAAGCGCCTATAGCATTTGTTGAGTTTACTCCACCAGAGCAATTTATTGGAAGTTCTCCGTTTAATGCTGTTACTCCACTTTCATACATAGAAGAAGCAGTATTTTCTTCAAATAATCCTAACCTTTCAACCCACATTAATTCTTGATTGGGAAAGGGTGCATAAACTTCGGCATAATCAATTTCTTTCCTTGGAAAAGAGATTCCAGATTGATTAAAAGCTAATTCTGCTGACTTCATAGCACCTAGTTGTTCCGAAGGATCTAATTGTCCAGCACCACTTCCGTCATATCCTAAAATAGCAGATTCATGAGAAACACTAGCAACACCATTTACATAAACGGGAATATCACACATATCTTTAGCTTTTTCCTCTGTTGTAAATAACATAGCACAAGCTCCATCTGAGGCAGGACAAACCATACCGTATCTTAAGGGGAAAGATATGTAAGGTGTGTCTAGTACTTGTTCAATTGTAAGATCTGGCATTTTTAAGTGTGTCCACCAGGTTTTTGCAGCATTATGACGATTTTGGACTACAACTCTAGCTAAATCTTCTTCAGTAATTTTGCTTCTACGCATGTAATTCGCCGCTTGATATGATGCGATACCGATCGCAGCGCCTCCAGATAATAAACGTGTTAATTCCTCGTAAGACATGCCTAATGAATTAAGAACAGATATTTCTCCATATGCTACGCTTGCTAATCCTACGCTCGTTGTGCCTATGGATTGCTGTTCAAATGCTACTGCTAAGACAGTATCGATACCGGGAATACCTGCTGTCACATTATAATATCCCGAAATGGCTACCGATCCTCCAGTTGTTCCTCCGGTTGTTACTCTCATTAATGGTTTATTTCTTGCTCCCATCCAATCCGTCATCCATAGTTCTGGAATATTAGCGCCTTCAAATGCTGGCATATTACCATTTACAAAAGCATCAATATCTTCAATTCCCACGCTAGGGACATTCTTTAAACAATCAAGAATAGCTTCATTTACTAGTTCTGGCATACTTACATCGGAGCGTTTTGAAGCATGTTCACTAAAACCAGCCGAAGCAATAGCTACTTGTCTTCCCATTTTTAATTACCTCCCTCCAACACATATATTATGTTATTTTGAGCACACATTCCAATTTGACCAGAAGCAATAGCTTTTTTAGCATCTTTAACTTGATATCCGTTAGCTTCTCCTCTTAATTGTTTAACTGCTTCTATTATCCTTATTAAACCAGTTGCACATGGAGGGTTACCTCCAAGAGCCCCTCCCGAAGGATTAATCGGAAGATCCCCATTAATCTCATAACTTAATTTAGCTCCTTGACCCTTTTCTGCTAATCCAAGAGCTTCACTAAAAATAAGTTCTTCGTGAGCAAATGCTTCAGACAATTCAGCTACATCTATTTCATCCTTAGGATTCTTTATCCCAGCGGCTTTAAACGCCATTTTTCCTGCGGATTCCATAGATTTAGAAGTAGATAAATCTCTATCTCCAAGATAGTATGTTTCTTGATTGTATCCTACCCCAGTAATCCAAACGGGCTTGTCCGTAATCTTTAAAGCCTGTTTTTCTGGAGCTAACAATATAGCAGCAACTCCATCACAAAGAGGAGAAACCATTAGTTCCGTAACTGGATCGGCATAATTTCCTGATTCTAAAACTTCTTTAGTGGTTAGATTTGGATATTGAGCTTCTTTTAGAGACAATGGATTTTTTGCAGCGTTCTTTCTATTATTTACAGCAACTTTAGCAATATCTTCTGTGGATACTCCATATTTTTCCATATACGCCCTCATTTGGAAACCTCCAGCTGTGATATCATTCACAAAAGCGTTAGGTCGTTCCCAAGTAGGGTCTGTTTCGAATAATCGAGCAGAATGGTAAGGACAACAAGATGGCGTGCTTCCGCCCCAAATTACCGCTAATTTATGGTTTCCGGATAAGATTCTCATCAACCCATATAATGCAGCGTGAGCCCCATCCATTTCTACTTTCGATTCATCGGCTAAATACGCACCGCCCACTTCTACAGGAAATGCGTTAGATATGGTTCTTCCGTCGTAATAATCGTTAGTACATGATATAACAGTAGTAACATCCTTCTTTTTTAAACCAGCGTTATCTAAAGCGCCCCTAACTGCTTCAAAAATCATTTCATAACGACCGTAATTAGCATTTGAATATAATTGTACTTGATAATAACCTACAATTCCTACTTTTTCCACTTATCATCTCACCTCTCAAATTTTAACGAAACCCTTAATATCTGAAGGGTCTCCTTTCGGTTTTTCGTTCCATTCTATTTTAACCTTCATCCCAGTTTTAGCTTCCTCTGGTTGTATATTTAACAATCGATAAATTATAGCTGTATTGCTCCCATCAATTTGTACCATGCCAAGAACTTGAGGTTTAGCCTTTCTTGAAGTTCTATCGTTAACTCTATATGGTGTGATGGTATAATTCTTTAAGATACCCGTATCAGGCAAATCAACCCAATTCTCTTCTAGTGGAATTACTAAGTTACATTTTCCACACATTTTTCTGGGAGGGACAAAAACATCACCGCATTTTTGACATTTATTGCCAACAATTTTCTTTTTCTCAAAATTATCGTAAAATCTGTCCATGTATTGACCGACCCAGAAGTTAAATTCTGCCCGAACCATACCCTTATTTGCAACAATTACTTTATTTTCACTCATTTTGATTCTGGTTTTTTTTTAATTATTATAACAAATAATATGATCAAATGTATTAAAAAATTTTTAAAAATTTTTAAAAAATAATGATCCAAATAATATAATATCTGAATGTTATAATGTTTAAAGTGTCTGTTGTCATATTTTTTACTCAAACATAGAAGAAATTAATATCTTCTGCATCCTACTAAAATAATTTAAAAAAAATTGGTCGTGGTTTAAAAAATTGGGTAGATTTAAAAATAAAGATCAACTCTTAGGTTCTCCAGAAGAAACTATGGGGTTTTCCCGAGAGTTCTCTTCGTTTAAACAAAGCTTTATCATTAAAAAGTACGATTTCTCTTCTCTTGAGCAAGTCGAAGAAATTAAAAAGGAACTTCTCGGCAAAAGAATTCTAATATTGAACGCGAAAGATATTCTTCAAAATATTGACGTTACTCAACTAAAAAGAGGGATAGAAGATTTAAAATCGTTTTTAAGAGATAATGGTGGTTCAATGGCCCGTCTTGGAGACCAATACTTAATCTTGACTCCGAACTCTTACGTAAAAATTTCTAATTAATCTCAAAGGATTTTATTTCAAGTAATTATTTTTTGTTTTTTGAAAGAACCTTATTTTTTAAAATTAAGGTCAGTATTGATTAGATGGATGACTATATCTTTTAAAATAGGTGTGAGATCGTTTTTCAAAGCTAGTCCATCTAATTTTAAATCGTAATTTATTTTATTAAATTCCATTAAAGCGTTGGAAATTGCTGATTCTAGATGGTTTTTTTGTATCTGGTTTTTCTTATTATCAGTTAGTCCACAAATTATAGCTTCTGCAAAACATTTAGTCATATTATCTTTAAATTCTGCGAATTTATAAAATGAGCCGAATCGAAGATAAGACGATAAGAATTGACTAACTGCTTTTTCAATTTCACTAGGGTCAATCTGTTTTTTACTAATACAATAAGTCTTAATCATTCTTTCCAAAAGAGAGCCTTTAAAATCGTAAATAATCTCTTTTTTAGATTTAGATTTAATATTTTCATTTAATTGCTTATTTTTCATTGCTTCTTCTTCTTTTCTTGAAAATAAGACATCTTCATAATCTTTTACAATTAGATTTGATAAAGCAGAACGCAGTATTATAATATTTACATTAATTCTACTATTTCCATGGAAGTGTGTAGGAACATTATGCATGTGTCTAAGCAAAATATCTTCTATATTTAGGTTTTTAGTATCATAAGGACAAAAAAATATTTCGTATAATGTGCTAAAGTTATATTCTTGAATATTATTTTTAATTAAAGTTCTCAAATATTTATCAATAGCGAGGAAAAATCGAAAAATGCAATCGTCAATAGCAAGAGCTAAGTTGTTTTGTGGATATTGCGCTCTGATAAGATATTTTTTGTATTCTAATCGGATTTTTTGAGCCCTTATCCATTCTATAGCGAAATCTAACAAACTTTTCTCGATTTTAATTTTATCTTTAAAATATAGAAGAATACTATAGATGTCATTATAAGACGACCCAATAGATTGATTGAGAAGAAATTTTGCTATCAGGCTTAATTGGTCTTGATCTTTAAATTGCCTTTTAATTCTGTTGTAATAAGAAATAAGTCTTTTTTTATCTATTTTATACCTATTTTCATACTCTATACATTCCATTTTTATATTCTTCTTATTATTCCATGATTAGTTTAATTATCAAGGTTTGCTTCCAAATCGTTGAGACTCTCATTAGAAAGAGTATCCCATCTTTTAAACCTAAAATTAGGGTTTATTTTTAATATAGTATCTTGAACATCTTTATTTCTATCTAATATTAATCGTAAATTCTTTTTATAGAAAGAAATTTTATTCAAATCGTTAAATCCTTCAGTATCTTCAATTAAAATAACACCATAACTCCTTTTTATATTTTTATCAACAACATATTCTTCTAAATAAATCATTTTTTTCTCATGAGAATGTAATTTAATTAATTTAATATTAGGATATATGGTGGTGACATTGAATAACTCTAAAGTCTCATCTATTAACTTTTCATAATAATCAGGTAAGATCGCCATAATATAATAAGAAGGGATAAATTCTAAACATTTTTTTCTTAACAGGTTTTCCTTATCAAAAGTAATTAAATTTGATGATTTAAAGTCTTTAGATACTATCCTTTCAATTAATCCTACACAATAATAATTATGTTGTTCTTCCCAATACGCTTTTCTTGATGATCCAAGAGAATAATCGATTAAATTTAAACCTCGGGTTAATTCTTTCTGTATAAATTTAGAATACTTAAATTTGCTTCCTAAAAAATTCTCCTCGACAATCTTTCCTTGAATTATAGCAGGGAGGATATATTCACATAATTCGTCAGCAATCTCCTTAATGTCTTCGGTATAAGGAGATGCTATTAACGCTGAGAGATTAACACTCCCATCTTCACTTTCATTCGATGTATTTATATTAAAAAAGGATTGAAACATTTTCTCGTTATGTGAACCTTGATTCTGTAAAATTAAGGCCGATTCAACTAGATCAATATTCCAAGGATTTCCTTTATTACATATTTCAGTTAAAAAAACAGGACCTAAATATTTGAAAGAGAGCATCTTCAAATTATTCTCTCTGTCTTCAGTTAGATCTTCAGAAATTTTGATTTTATCATAAACCATTTCATTTTGATCTGCGAAAAACAAGCCTAAAATTGCATTAATATTATTCATTTATATAAGGCAAATAGTTCTTGATTAATTTTCATTCTAATATTAATTACTAATTCATGACTTTATATCTTGATTTTAAATAGCTTAATTGTATCATAATCAGTAACAAAAATTATTTAATAAAAGTTAAATATCGATTCGATATCACATATATCTTATCAAAAATTCCAATTAGATTAATTAGATCTTACGGAATAATAACTTTCAAAAGCTTTTTTAATTTCATCTATTAAGGAATCTATCAAAAAAGGTTTATCCCAAAAGCCAAACGCTCCAATAGAAAGCGCTTCTTCTTTAATAGTAATATCTGCGCTTATAAATATGATTTTTATGTTTTGATCGATTAATAAAATTTCTTTAGAGGCTTCAATTCCAGATTTAATAGGCATCCGGTTATCCATCAAAATTACCTTCGGTTTATCCGAGAAGGATCTAAACATAGAAACGGCTTCTTCTCCATCTTCTGCGATACCAGCTACCTCAAAACCACCAATCTTTAAAAGCTCCCTATAAAAATATTGAAGTGCTGGTTCGTCATCAACAATGAGTACGCTTTCCGTTTTAAATCACCTCAGGAATTAACAAAACAAAATTACTTCCTTTCGAATGGTCTCCTTTGATTCTATCTTCAACCCAGATTTCTCCGTTATAATTTTTAATAATTTTTTTTACTAAGGATAAACCTAAACCCATTCCATGAACGCTTTTTTCTTCTGTATAACCTCTTTGAAAAATCGTTTCTTTCCGAGTATTAGTTACTCCTTTACTGTTATCCTGAAATTCCATTTTGAGATAATTTACGCTATTTTTTTGCGCTCTGGAAATCCTAACGATAATTTCCACGGATGGATTTCTATTGTGTCTTACTGAGTTAATCAAGATGTTTTCAAACACATCCACTAAAAAATCATCAGCTTGAACATGAAGCTTTTTACCGATAGATTGGACTTGAATGTTTAAGTTTTTAGTTTGGTAAGTGTTTTTTATAGTTGAAATTAGGTTTTTTAAAATATTACAAATTTCAATCTTTTTTAGCGTCATTTCGAGTTCTTCAAGTTGAGAAAGCTTTCGAACGTTAGAAATTAAATTTGACCCTCTTATGATTTGATTTTTCATAATTCTTAAATTAGTCTTTAAATCTTCATGTTTATTTGGATCATCAAAAATTATTTCGCTAAGCTGCAATCCAGATAATATAGCTTGTAAAATGTTATTCATATCATGAGCGAATAAATCTTTATAAAAATTTGCTCTGTCATAAGCCATACGATACAAACTTTCAGATTCCCTCAATTTTTGTTCTGTAAGGGTACGTTTTGTAATATCCCTAAATGACGCTATATATCTTATTTTTCCTTTTTCTTTTATCATTTTTCCTCTTCCAGAAACACGGACATAATGTCCATCTTTATGTCGCAATCTGAAATCAAATGGCTCAAAACCTCCTTGTGAATCTTTTGAACTTTTCATTGCCTTAGCGATTTGTATTAAATCTTCAGGATGAACATAAGACTTGAACCAGTTTTTTCCAATTGTTTCTTCTGGTCGAAATCCCATTAATTCAAATGTTTGAGGACTTGCATAGACAATTTCTCCATTAGCTTCAATTTTGCCAATCATTTCTCTCATATCATTAACGAGATTACGATATTTTTCTTCGGATTTTAACAATTTTTTTTCCGCTTCTCTATGCTTTTCCTCACGGTCTATATCGTGAAGAGCAAATGCAATGTCGTTCCCAAGCTCCTCGAATAATTCCTGTTCGCCTTCAACCAACTCTTTGGGGATAGAAACGGTAAGCCAACCAAAAACTTTACTTTCATGTTCTAAGCGAATTGTCATTGCTATTCGACCCTCGTAAGTATTTGACAATGGACAATCTCTGCAAGTCGAGTAAGGGTCTTCAATTAAAATTACTCCAGTTTGCAGCATAGTCTTTTGGGCGCATTTAATAATTTTGCCCTTTTTCAACATTTTGGCTATTGGTGAGAAAGCTTCCCCTATACCTGCTTCAAAAACATGCGCAACCTTGTTTGAACTATCTATAAGAGCAATCCAAGCGTTAAAATAACTGGGTTTTTCAATTAAAATATTGCAAGCTCTTTGAAGTAAACTATTACGATCTTTTTCTTTAGTAATGAGTTGGTTAACATTTCTAACAGCTCGTAACACATCATTAAGATGCATTATTTTTTGTTCCGCCTTCTTCCGCTCGGTGATATCGCGTATTGTTTGAATAGCTCCAATAATTTTTCCTTGAAAATCGTATAATGGTCGTGCTTTAATCCAATTAAATGTTCCATCTCTTGTTTTCTGGGGGGGAACAGAAACTTCTGAAATAATAGTATCACCTCTTTTTTCAAAAGCATCATACTTACTTTCGAAATTGTTTTGCGAATTAAGAACTAAATCTACCATAATGGGTCTTCTTTCCCCATAAAAGGGTAGAGCGTATTCGTAATTACCTTTATTCAAAATCTCGTCAGCTTTTACATTAGTCATTTCTTCCATAGCTTTATTCCAAAAAATCACTTTTCCCTCCGTATCAATCATAAAAGTTGCATCGGGTAAAAATTGAATAACATCTTTTAATTTTTTCTCGGATTTTTTGAGTTCGGTAATATCTCTAAAAATTAATACGACGCCGACAATGTTATCTTTATCGTCTTTTATTGGAGCGCCACTATCAGAAATTGGTATTTCCTTTCCATCTTTGGCTATTAATATTGTATGATTCGCCAACCCGACAATAATACCTTCCCAAAGCACTCTTGAAACGGGATTTTCGACTTTTTTATTAGTTTCCTCGTTAATTATATTAAAGATACCCTCCAAGGGTTTTCCCGTGGCTTCTTCTTGCTTCCAGCCAGTTAAAGCTTCAGCTATGGGATTCATAAAGCGAACATTACCAGATTTGTCGGTAGCAATTACAGCGTCGCCTATGCTATTAAGCGTTGTTGAGAGCCATTCTTCAGATTCTTGTATTTTGTTAGCATATTCACGGATGGTTATTATATAGCGTTTAAACCATTTATTTCCTTCTGCTAAAAATTCTTCCAAATTTTTCATCTATGAAATAAAACCTCTTTTTAATAAGAACCTTGATAAATAAATATATTTTTGCACAAATTTGTTAAAAATTGAGGAGAAGATTAATTTTATCTCTTTTTATTTATCATTATGTACTAATTCTTTAAATAAGTTTGGTTGAAGCCCTAATTTTTCTTTAAGTTACATATTACTTAAAATTTTTAGCATAAACTTTTTAATTGCTATTAACAAAAGTGTTAGTCATTCTGTTGATTATTTTTTATGCATATTTAATATTTTATTAAAAGTAGATGAGTGAAACATATTTTACTCAAAAATCTTAACTTTCTTTTTTGAACGAGGAGGAACGCGATAATACTTGTTATCTGCATAGCCAATTATAAATGCAGTTACCAGACTACCTCGTATCTTAGCCAATCTTTTTAGCGTGGGATTCTTGTGAAATGCTAAGTGGGTCCAGCCATTCCAACAAGTGCCTAATCCGAGCGATTGGGCAGCTAACCTTCCGTATGTAATAATATTTCCAATATTAAACCCTCCCATCATCATGTTGAGAGGTGAGGAAACTATTATCAAGTGAGGCGCGTCAAAATAAGCAGGACTTCGCATTTCTTTTGCGAGAATTTCTAGTTGTCTGCTGAATTGCTCCTTTAACGAGGGATCCTTGTTAAATTCTTCTACAATCGCATCAGACATCTTTTTAATCAAATCTGAATCGGATATTATAACGAAATTTTCAGGTCTCATGTTAGCTCCTGTGGGAGCGTATTCCATCGCCTTAATAACTTTATTCAAAATTTCTATGGGCACCTTATCTTTCTTATATCGACGAATTGAACGGTTTCCTGCGAGAAATTTGAACATATTTTCATAAGGTACAAGGGAGGAAAGTTCGTCAATTTCGCCGAAAGTGAAACTTTCTCCCATGTTTTCGTAAATTATAGCATCTTCAGGGCATTGTGCAATACATTGCCCACATAATATGCATTTTTTCTCAGGATCAAATATAATCTTATTATCTTCTTTATTGCTTTTGGAATATACTTCTAAGGATGGACAAGCACTTATACAAATCTCACAACTAATACATTTCTCGTAATCAATCCCAATTATTGGCATTTCAACACACTCGAAATATTATTAAATAACTTAAAAATACATTTATCTCTTTATAAAAAGTTAAAAGATTATTTAAAGATTAATTCTAAATGAATTAATCAACCTTTAAATTTTATTGTATAATAATATCTAATTTCTCTCATTTCTATTAAGAAAATGTTAGATTTATAGAAGGAAGAAATTTAAGTTTACGGTAAAAAAAACTTTTGTATTTATTTATTGCTTTTTTCTTTGACGCAGAATTTCGATAAAACTCTCAATTTGATTAATCACTTGAGTCTCATTTAGCTTTCTTGGGTCGTTCATGTCGCTGGTTATCACTAAACTAGGGATATTTAAATCTTCCATTAAGCTACGCTTCAAATCGTATTGTCCACACGA
>JAUWHC010000135.1 GCA_030606095.1 Promethearchaeota archaeon
CAAATGCGAATGTGGATGAATTAACACAACTTAAAGGTATTGGAAAGGCTACTGCTGAAAAATTCGTAAGTAGCGCAAAAGATTTGTTAGGTGACTCAAATAAGGCTACCTCAGATGGTAGTACAGTAGATGGCGATAAAGACTCCGCAGAAGTGGAAGCAGATGCAGATGCAGAGGAAGAAAAAAGAATTCAAGAAGAAGCTAAGAAATTAGAAGAAAAGAAAAAGAGATTACAGGGAAAAAAAGTTGAAGAAGGTGATTTTGTACTCTTAAAAATGACAGCACGAACCCAAAAAGGTAAAATTTTTAGAGTTTCTACCGAGGACGACGCAAGAAAAGCCGGGATTTACGACGAAGAAAAAGCTAAACAAGGGCATTACACTCCTGAATTCATTATTGTTGGAAAACCAGGATTCTTAAACGAGGGATTAACTGACACAATTAAAGAAATGAATTATTTTGAAAAAAAATCTGTAAGAATACCCCCTACTAAAGCATTTGGTAAAAGAGAACCTCAAAAAATCGAAAGAATTGGCATCGCTAAATATAGAAAATTAAATGAAGGCAAGAACCCCGAATATGGTCAAGATTTTACCAATAAAAAAGGTCAAAGAGGTGTAGTTTCTAACATTATGCAAGGAAAAGTTATTATCGACTACAACCATCCTTTGGCAGGTCAATCAATAGACTACAACTTAGAGATTATTGACGAAATCGAAGGATTTAACGAAAAGATTGAATATTTCATGATTTCAAAGGGTATTCCTAAAGAGAGTGCTGCTGAATTTATTATAAATCACGCGGAGGATAAAACTCTAGAAATTACAGTCCCTAAAATGTTTCTGTTCCAAAATCTCACTTACTTAAAATTTGGTCTTGCCATGGACCTTCAGACTAATATGAGCGAAGAAATAGAGGATGTAAAATTTATTGAAATCTACGAAAAAATGCCAATTCCCGCTGCAACACCCGCTGAATCTGTTATGGAAAAGGTAGAAGCTTACAATAAAGAACACGATAATGATACAGAAGAAAATAAATAATTGTTAATTACCTATAAAAATTTAATTTTAGATATCAATTCTTCCTTTTTCTTATCCCTTTCATTAAGATATTCAATCTTTTTCTTTTGGTATTCTGCTCGCTTTTTTTGGAATTCAAGCCTTCTCTTTAACGATTTTTTCTTTCTATATCTTTTTTTTAGATACTTTTTTTTAGCCTTCTTGTATTCCCTTTTTATTTTGTTATATTCCTTTTTCTTTTTTTTATACGATTCATACTTTTTCTTGATTTCTGTCCTGTCTTTTATGCCTATATCGTTTAATTGCTGTTTAAACTTTTCGAAAGATTCGAATTTTATAACGATTATTCCTAATTCACGCGCAGGAATGAGATTACTTATTTTATCGTCAATGAAAATACATCTTTTTGGTTTGGAACCTAATTTTTTTAATACATATATGTATTTATCCATATCGGGTTTAATTAATCCAATTTCGTTCGATAAAAACACGTTATCAAAATTATCGTAAAAACCCCTTAATTCATTTGATTTCGCATGAATGTCATAAGTATTTGACAAAAGACTTACAGTATACCCCGCTAAATGTAGACGCTCGACAATCTCTGCCATATCAGACGATATGTGGGTAACTTGAGTATAAAGGTTAAACCAAAGCTCCAAGTAATACTCGACATTAACTTTTTTTGGCGGTAACGCTTCATTTTTTTTTTGGAAGGGGATATAATATGTCTCAAATATTGATTCTAAAAATGTTCTAGCAGAAATCCTTCCAGACGATAACCTTCGTCTTAATTTTTTGAGATATGGATCAATTTCTTTTGATGGAATTTTAATATTTAGATCATGCTCAATAAAAGCAAATAAATTATTTAATACAAATGTCTTTTCTATTAAAACGCCTCCAAAATCAAAAAGAAAGTGTTTAATCTCGTAAAGTTTAACCTTTTGTTTTTTGAATATTGAAGATTTCGCGTAGTCATATTCGTCTGAACCAGGAGAAATGTTAGCTGAATTCATTTTTAATGTATAAATTCTATAACTCTTTTTGTAAACTTTTACTCCGTTTTATTTTTTATTTGTTGATATTTATCCAAAATTAAATTACATACTTTCGAAACGGGATCAGTATTATGTTTCCAATTTGAAAATTCAGGAAATGTTCCCGCATCTACAACGTATAATTTATCAGTATCGTTATCTCTTACAAGATCTAGGTGACCAAATAAGAGATTATACTTTTTCTTCCATTTCATTATATATTCTTCCATCTCACTATTAGAATGAATTAATTTTACCTTGTCGTGTTCGTTTGCCAAAGGTTTTTTTTCACAGATACAGATCTCATTGTCTATAAAGTATACTAAGTAGTGAGTACCTTCAATAAACTTTTCTAAATAAAGACTCTTTTCGTCAATATCATTAAAATCGTGAAAAGAATTGATAATTTTCACCCCCTTACTTCCAGAGCCAAAAATTGGTTTTGAAATAAGTGGTAAATCATTTTTTTTTAATTGACTTTTCAAAGTATCAATAGTTCCCATAAAAACATTTGGAAGCAAGAGATTAGTGTTTTTAATCGAAAAATAGGATTCAATTCGATTTTTATGTCGATAACTAATACCTGTGCTTGGGATAACGGGAACATTATTCGCTTCTAAAAAATAACCCGCATAGAGATAAAATAGTTGCTTAGATTTTAATACGTAAAAATCGTTTACTAAGAGAGCATCATTAACGCATAGATTGTCAGCAGTATATATATCCACTTCATGTCCTTTTTTTTCTAAGTAAAGCTTGATTTTACCTGTGAAATTTCCTGTTCTTTTTGATAGTATTCCAATTTTCATTTTAATTGTTAAACTTAATTTTTAGCTTGTTTAATTAAATAATCTCCAACAATTTTTGGACCATTTTTTATGTAGTTAAAATTGGGCGACGAATTTATGTCTGTTAGGAAGAATTCACCTTCTTTTGATCTTAGAAAATCTAAAGAACTTATTTTTAATCCTGTTGTTTTTAAAGCTTTTAAGGTAATTTCTTTTAGCTCAGGAATTTTATCAATCTTTCGTCTAGTCTTCATCTTATCGGGATTTACTAATATCGGTAGTTGTTTGTAATAAAACAGATCATCACCAATGCAATATACTTTATATTCCCATTTACTTTTAATATATTCTTGGTAATAGAGATAAGTATATTTTGCTTTCTCACCGTTTACTTCGTCTAATGCCCTTTGATCGGAAATATTTAAGTATCCATTAATTCTTTGAATTTGGGGGCTAAAAGCATAATTCTTTTGATCTATGATATTTTTTATAATATAATCATTAAAAGGTGGAAGAATTCCTTTAGCATTCAAAGTAAAATTAGGGACTCGTATTCCTGATTGTCTTAGCAAAGTACTATTTAAAAATCTATTAATTGCTAACCATATTCCTCTTGATGAATTAATTACAGGAATATCTGTTTCTTTTTCAATCAACTTTATTAGATTTAATATTAAATCACCTTTAGCCTTGACAAAAAAGATATCCTCATTAAAATCAAAGTTAGAATAATCTATTAGATAATCTTCTTCGACATAGAGATTAATTTTAGCTTTACTTTGCATATATTTTATGAATTCTAATGCTTTTTTTTGCAAATGGTACTTATCGATAATAATACCAATTTTTATCAAAAAATTAACCTTTTAATTCAATTATTTTAAAATCTAAAAAGATATTTTGCTAACAAACTAATAAAATTCATACTTTTATAATATATTGAATTTTTCTTTAATTTATTATTATAATCTAATTCTTCATTAGCGAAAAAAAAAAAAAAAATTTATTTAATAATTTATCTTTCTTCTTGAATTTCTTCCAGAGTTTTACCTTTAGTTTCATATGGTTTTACGAATAGGGAAAATATTGGAATGATCATAAGCAATCCAGCTACAATCCAAAATCCACCCATATCTGGGAATGCGATTAATAAGGTATATGCAAGTAAAGGGCCTAGAACATATGAAAGACGTGCTGCTGTAGCAGTAATACCTGTACAAGTGCTCCTAATATGAGTAGGGAAGATTTCATTGAAATATACCATAATATATCCTAAAACCATAGGCATAAATAAATATATCATCCAAAAGAAGATTGGTAATGTAGTAATTCCTAAAAATACAAAACCAATAATAGATCCCCCACATCCAACTACTAGTGTTATGTTTCTTCCTAATTTATCCATTAATATCCCTCCTAATAATGCACCGACCATTGTAAGTAATCCGCCAATCGTTAAAATAGATCTATATCCTTCAGGAGTTAATCCAATGACATCCATATAGTAATAACCCCCCCATGTTGTGCCAATCTTAAATGAAACAGTCCACACACCATAAACTAACGAAGCAATTAAGATATATTTTAAATCTTTTCTTTTTAATGATTTAAATGCGGTCTTTATTTTTAGAAATTCATGGTCCCTCTCTTCATGGGCCTCAACCCATATCTGTGTTTCCTTCATAAAGTACCATAGTATTAAAACAAAAAGCATTAAAAAAAACATTACACCGTAAGTCCATCGCCATCCAAAATTTTCAGCAATAGGAACTCCCACAAATGCAAATATCGGAATTAAACCGATAAGAAAAGTAATTCCTCCATAAAGTCCACGTTTCTTTGGTTGTGATTCCTCGACAATAGGCAGTTCCCACATATTCGAAAGTGTCGCTGTTATGATAATTGCGTATAATATCATAAATAAGTGAAAAGTAAAGGCCGTTATTCCAATTAAGAGTGCAGGAACACCCAATACAAGAACTAATAAAAGAATTCCCTTTTTTCTACCGAAAGCGTCTGAAATCCAAGCAATAAAAAAAACAGCAAATGTGATAATTCCGTAGATTCCTTGCCAAAAAGCAAAAGTTTCTGCGGTTATACCAAAATCTGCGATTAAATAAGGTACTGCGACCGATTCAATTTGAGATAGATAATTATCCATTAATCCTACTAATCCCATTAATACTACAAGCTGTAGCATATATCCTTTTGATCTACCAGATAATTTCTCTGCTTTTTCATCCTTATCTTTAGCTAAGGCATCCAATTTCGACATTTTATTATTTCATCTCTATTATTAATCAAAAATATTATTCTGAAATATTATTAATTAAAAAATTTTTTATTAAGTTTTTTTAAGAATATATAAATTAATTTTGAGCGATATTCTTATAAGTTTTTCTGAATTGAATAAATCTCTTTATAATCAAATTTTTTTTGCTTTTGTTTTATCGAATAAATATATTTATATAAGATGATTTGCTTTTAAGAAATCAAATTAATAGGGTTTTTTAAATGGCGAATAATATAAAAAGGAAATATGTAGGAGCCATTTGTAATAGGGATCTTGAGGTTTTAGAAAGTATCAAGAAATTCCTATTAAAAAATTACAATATTTATGTAGTTAATTTAATGAAAAATGGATCTGAAAATTTTAATGAAAAATATTTAGAAAAAAGATTGAAAAAATACCCTATTTCCTTTTTGATTGTTAAACTTACGACCCAAAAATCTAACGAAAATATCTATAGAGTTATTAGAAATGTTTCTCCAAATATCCCAATTCTAAATTCGTTAAATTCTGTCCAAATTTGTGAGAGTAGAACAAACACTTTTGAATTAATCAAGAATAGTTGTAAGAAAATCCAAATACCACTCACTTATTATACCAAACAAGACGCTTGGAAAGCGTGTCAGGAGGGTACTAATATTATCGTTAAGTTGAACTCACATAACATACCAGAGTTACCTAAAAACGATAGAATTATTGGAATTGCTAAGAACTCGAAAGAATTAGTTGAATTGATACAAAACTATAACGAGAGTGAGTTATTTTTACAAGAGTATTTAGGTGAGCATGATATTATCTATAAGGTATATGTTATAGGTAATTGGGTTGTTTCAATTACTTCGCATAATCGCTTACAAAAAAATAAAGATTTGTCTCCGTTAGAATTAATCCATATTAGAGTTCCTGTAGACGAGAGATTTAAAAGAAGGATTATAAGATTAGGACGAAAGTTTGGAATGTCTATTTTTGGATTAGATTACATTATGACTGAAAAAGGTCCTTACATTGTAGATATAAACGACTTCCCAAGTTTTAGGAGTATACCTGAAGGAGTGAGTCTGGTTTCAGATCACATTTATAACTTAATAAATATGAGAGAAACTTACCAAATCTCTTTTAATCAAACTAGGAGAATAGGAGAAAAAATTTTGTTCTGATTAGGAATAAATTTCGCTATTTTTCGTTCTTATTCCTATTTCTCTTTCTTATTTTTTTGCTTTCTGTATTTTGCTTTCTGGTTTTTTTAATTCTGCGTTTTGATTTAATCAAGTGTTGTTTTTTTATTTTTTTTTATTGAAGTGAACTTAAAAACCCAAAAAAGAAGTAAAAAAAAGGTTTCAACAACTAAATACCGTTGTTTGTGGAAAATTACGCGAAGCTATTAATCCCCATAGTTAAGGTTTGATTGAGATCGATCTGAAAATTAATTTAAAAATTCGTCCTGAACTAAAGAAAATGTAATTGAAAATTGCAAGGTTTCAAGGAGAGGGTTAAGATTTATCCTTATTAGAGCAAAAAGTTAAATATGTAATTGAAGAAAAATTTCCTTGAGTTTACCTTTCTCTTTTATTTTCTATAAACTCTACAAGGCGAATTTTTGCTATGTAATCCTCTAATTGTTCTGGAGGATGCTTATTAAAAAATGAGCAAGCGGAAGATAGCACACCACCAATTTTGCGGTCTTTAGCAATTTTAGAAATCCTTATACAATCTGCTAAAATTCCTGCTGAATTATTTCCATCTTCTACAGACATTGTAATATCCACTCTTACTGGAGCACCTCCAAAAATCCGACCTTCAAGC
>JAUWHC010000288.1 GCA_030606095.1 Promethearchaeota archaeon
GATTGGGGATATAAAGAAATTGATCTAAGGCGTGTGTACTTTTCCTCGTTCATTCCAATTGAAGGTACACCGTTATCAGGTAAAAAAGCAGCTTCATTAGCAAGAGAACATAGATTATATCAAAGCGATTGGTTATTACGAATCTATCATTATAAATTAAAAGATTTGAAAGAAGTCTTGACCGAAGAAGGTAATTTACCCGAAGGAGATCCTAAAATTCACTTAGCAAGAGAGTATTTTAAAGATCATGGCCCAGTGGATCCAAATCAAGCGTCATACAAAGATTTACTCCGCGTTCCTGGAATTGGTCCGATTTCCGCTAAACGGATAATTAATTTACGAGCTAAAAGATTTCTGTTTAAACACAGACAAGATCTTAAATCTATTGGCGTGGTGTTAAAAAGAGCTGACCCGTACCTCTTGATAAACGGACAAAAGCAATCTACGCTTCCTGATTTTACCGATCTTAACAATAACACAATTGTACAAAGTGAAATCTAATGAGAAAGATAACAGATAATCAGGACCCATTAGAAGTTATTGGACGCGCTAAAGGATATTCACGCGAAAAATTGGTTCTTAATCTTCCGTGCCATTCTAAATTTACTCCCGCTCTAATGCAACATATCAAAAGGCTTCCAGAAGTAATTTTACGCAATTCAGGAACTCCATTAGCAAAAAAGATTAACCGAATGATGCGAGAAGTGTTTACTGAAGCGTATCGAGCGAAACAATACACACGAACAGAAATAAATAGTCGTGGTGTGCTATTCGGAGTGGTACACCTCAAGCATAGAGTGATTGATCTTGTCTTAAACTACTTTCACGAAAGATGGCCACAATGTGTAATCTGTTTGTATAATGAACATACCCATAAAACGGGGTTAGTAAACGAAAAAGGAATAATTCGTGAAATTAGCTCTCCTCTAAAAAATGTTGTAGAAATGGTGAGTAATAATCGTTCCTTTATCCCATATTTTGATGATATCCAATTTTCTGGTGAAGAAATCTTCGAAACACTATACAAATCACAATTCATATCTGAACGAGAAAACCAACCTTACTTTAAAAGGATGATACCTAACCAATGTTTAAAGTTACCGGGAATGAGAAATGGTGTAGAAAAGCGTTTTCGAAATAGGAAGCTTAATGAATTTCTTTAATACCCTTTGATTTGTTTTCTCAAATTATCATTTTGGATGAATTGTTTTTATTTAAGTTTGAGTATCAAGATTAATATTTTTAAAGAGTAATTTTAGATTTTATAAAATCAAACCTTATATGAGGTGCACCTTTTTTTTCACATAAGCTCGCTTAAACGAAATAGAGAGAGTAAGAAAAATCGTGACGTTAAAAATTGTATCATTTAGTGGAAAAGGCGGCGTTGGCAAATCTACCTTGCTGGTGCTCATGCTTAAACACATTTTGGAATCGAAGAAATACGAGAACATACTGGTTATTGACGCCGATCCCGACGCAAACATCGGAGACATCATCGGTGAAGACGTTGGTTTCAAACAAACGGTAGGGGGAAAAATGACAGCGCTCAAGGAAAAAATTCAGAAAAGACAAATACCCCTCGAAGTTTCGAAAGATCAAATCATCGAATCTGAGGTTTTCGACTCGCTCATAGAATTGGACGACTTCGACCTTTTAGAAATGGGACGCGGTGAAGGGGAGGGGTGTTATTGCAGCGTAAATAACACGTTAAAGCGTATAATTGACATATTATCGAAAAATTACGACATCGTTCTAATAGACAGTCCGGCTGGGTTAGAACACTTTGCTCGAAGGACGGGGCGGGACGTGACTGACCTCGTTATCATAACGGACGCGAGTAAAATGGGATTTCACACCATAGAAAGAATCGTCGAAGTAACCAACGAAGTCCACTTAGACTTTAAAAACATCCTCGTAATCGGTAATCGTTTTCCCGAAGACATGAAAAGCCTGTTAACTGAAAGAGTCGAAAATATTAAAGACGACAGGGTAAGATTTCTGGGCTTACTCCCTAACGACGAGGAAATTAGTAAAATGAACTTGCTCGAAAAAAATCTGTTAGATATTTCTGCTGAAAACAAATTTTACAAATCTGCAAAAGAGCTTTTCACAAAAATAATCTAATTTTTATCTGATATAAAATAAAATAAGTGTTTAAATCCAAATATTTCGTTTAAATCTTCTCCAGTCACGTTTAGAACGATTCTCTAACATCTATTTTCTCTTTAGATCAGGAGTTAATTTATTAAAAAATTAAATCAAGTAATCAAGTTAAGGAAATTGTACTAAATAAATAAACAAAACGACGAAAAAAATTAGTAGTGAAGCAAAAAAGAAAAATAAGAGCAAAATTACTGTTGACGATACATAGGGACGATTTTTGAAGTGAATTCTTCTAAAGTGTAGGGAAAATCGTCTTCGCTTGAAATTTTGCCTAATTCAAGCAATATCTGTCGTGCTAACAACCAAAAAGCTAAGCCTAACGCTTTCTTTCCTCTATTATTTGCGGGTATTGCAAGGTCGATTCCGTCAAGTAAATCGTCAGTATCAAATAACGCTACAACGGGGATTCGAGCTAATTGAGCTTCTCTTAAAATTACTTTATCAGCATGAGGATCAACGATAACTACCACCGACGCATCTTTAATATAATCCTCTATGACAGGATTTGTTAAAGAACCAGGAATAAAACGCTCGGTGATTGCCCTACATCCTAGCACTTTACAAAATTGCTTTACGGGTTCTTTTCCATATCTTCTGACAGAGCATACGATCACCTTATCGCTTCCACCCTCTACATATTTGCTCAAGAATTTTGAGGCAATATTTAGGCGTTCGTCAGTTTTAGTCAAATCAATAACATACAAACCGTAATTAGTTTGTCTGTACACAAATTGTCTCGCATCTCCAGATAATAATTTTGTTCCAATGTGGATTCCACAACTTAGATATAATTGCTTTTTTTCCTCATCCTTGTCAATAATTTTTTCAACTTGCTCAACTTCAGCGTCTATATCGTCAGTATCGAGCAAATTAAGTTCCTTTTCGATATCTAAATCTTCTTCAAAATCTTCTTCAAATTCTTCTTCGATATCTTTTTCTTCTTCCTTCTCAGGCTCAGTTTTCTTAGTTTTTTCTGTTTTTTTCTTTTTTTTAGCCAATGTATATACCCTATAATAGAATTAGTATATTTAATTACAATCTTAGATAAATTAAATAAAATAACATAATTTTAATATTTTATTAAAAGAAATCTTCTAATTCTCTTAGAACTAAAGATTTAATATATCAAAATAATTTAATTTATTATTAAACTCAAATAATATATTTGATTGAAAATGGTTTCGTATAGATTACTGATTGGAATTGTTATTGGAATTGTTTTTAGTTTTTTTACAGCATTCTTTTTTAATATGGAAGAGATAATAATCCAACTACAACTTTATTCACAAATTGATGTTTTAAAAGCTATAATCATTTTAATTGGAGCTAATTTTAAATGTGATCTCTTTTCAATATTTACCGGGTCGTCCACGATAATTGACTTTTTCGCTCCACACCTTTTAGCTAGTATTTTTATTGGTTATTTGAGTGGTACTATTTCAAAAGGTTTGAAAAGAGGTTTTATGGCAAGTTTGCTGGTTATTATAATCGATTTTTTAATCTGGATGTTGTTAAACGTCATATCTGGTGAAGATTTAATGGCTTTATTTCAAGGAACTCAACTATCTGTTACAATTGGAGGAATAATTACTGCAATTATAGGGGCTATTATAGGAGGCTTAATTGGAGGGGTAATTAGTGGACCTTATGAAGAAGTTTATTAATTCATAAAACATAAAAAGTATTGGATAGAGTTTAACTAAACCTTATAGTTAATAATTAATTATTGAAGTGTAATGGCAAGCGAAGAAACTCTACCTAATAGCGATTTTGCTTTTGATTTATTGAAAAAGTTAAAAGTTCCTTATAATGTACGGCGTCATTCTCTAAAAGTTGCTGAGAAGGCCTTAGAATTAGCAGAAAAAATAAAGTTGAGAGAGATTGATATGGATTTAATTGAAATTGGAGGTCTATTACACGATATTGGTAGATGTAAAACTCATGGATTTAATCACGCCTTAATTGGGGCTAAACTAATTAGAGAAAGAGGTTTATCAGAACGGCTTGCCAAAATTTGTGAAACTCATATTTTAGGTGGATTAGATAAAGAAGATGCTAAGCAAGTTGGGTTACCTGAGAGAGATTTTTTACCACAAACCCTTGAAGAAAAAATTATCTGTCTTGCGGATAAATATATAGCTGGAACTAAAGA
>JAUWHC010000230.1 GCA_030606095.1 Promethearchaeota archaeon
TAATGTCTAAAGATGTTAGAGAACAATTGATGGAGTTAAACCTATCAAAAGGCGAATTAAAAGAAGTGAAAAAAGAATTAGTTTTCCTACCTGATGAAAAACAGAAAGAATACTTGAACGAATTATCTAAGAAAAAATAAAACTGAAATAAATTGACAAAAGACAAAAAAAATGCCTTGTATTGGGCCGAATTAGGAATGAAATATTTTGCAGAAGGAGATTACTTAAAGGCAATAGAATATTTTGAAAGAACAATCAAGATTAACCCGTTAAATAGTGTTTCCTGGAGTAACATGGGAGTTGCTTATGAAAAGTTAGAAAAATTTGACAAAGAACGAGATTGTTGCAAAAAGGCAGTGAATATCGATCCTTTGGATAATTGGGCGTGGTATAATTTAGGAGTAGCGTATGAAAAATTAGGTAATTTTCAAGATTCGATTTTGAGCTATGAAGAAGCCATAAAAATAGACCCGCAGGATATTACTACTTGGTTTAATTTAGGGCGATTATTCAAGTCGTTAGGTAAAATTAAGAAAGCAATGCAATGTTTTACTGAAGTCCTTAAAATTGACCCCGCAAATATTGAAGCTGAAAAACTCATAAGCGATTTAAAAGAAGAGAAAATTCAGTAAAAATCATAAGAACGCGAAGTTCGTTTCCTTTTTAAGTCTTCTTTTAAGTTGTTCTATCGTTTTATCTTTTTCTTCGATAATTTTTTGATTTATATGTTTTATTATTTTTATCTCTTCTCTAAGAATTTTAATGATTTTTTCTTTGTCCTCTTCGGACTTTTCCATATCATCCATGACCTTACTTACTTCAATAATTCTATTAATCTTTTCAGAACCATCACTTATTCCGTTCGCAGTTGGTTGCTTAAGATTGTTATTACCTACAATTAGTTTTTTTTTCAAAATTTGACCTCTCTAAAAAATAATTTAATCTCTCTAAATTTAATAAGACAAGTTTTATTTTTAAACATTTTTACAATTCTGTCGAAATCGTTTAGTAGGTTTTCGCTGAAAAAATTCTAAGTTTTTTTTTTAAAGTTAAACAAAAAAAGGTAAATTTTATCGAATTAACGTAATTTTCTTGCGAATTATTCCACTTAAAAAACATTTAGATATTGCAATTAATTAAAACACTCATTTTAATTACCAAATTCAATAACAAATTTTTTATTAAAAAGTTCTTTTCACTTCTTAATATTATAAATTAAAATTGTTTGATCAAACAATCAAAAAAATAAAATCTGTACTTTTTTACGCAATTACTTATCAATTTTAAAACTATAAAAGAGACTTGTATTTATAATGAGCGAAAATATAGAAAAATATGTCACGCGTAAGGTTTATAAAGGTACGAACTCTAAAATTGCTCAAAAATTTGTTGATGTGGGATTAGAAAAGTTAAGAGCTTGTATAAACTGTGGAACTTGCACAGCCTCATGCCCATCTGGACGACGTACAGCATTTCGAACACGTTCTGTGCTTAGACGCGCGTTAACAGGAGACGAGTCGGTATTAAGTGATATTGACATCTGGCTTTGTAGTACTTGTTATTACTGCTATGAACGATGCCCACGAGACATACCTGTAACTGATATGATTATAAAACTTAGAAACATTGCTGTTGAAGAGGGATATATATTAGATAATCACTTTACTTTAGCAAATGATATATTCTATGCTACAGGACATGGAGTACCAGCTAATGGTGAAAATAATAAGAAATGGAGAGATTTACGTGAGTCATATGGCCTCCCATCATTACCTCCAACGGTTCATTCTTATCCAGAAGCATTGAAAGAATGCCAAACATTAATGAAAGAAGTTGGTTTCAAAGCTTTATTAGATCACGCGAAAAAATTAAAAGATGAAAGAAAAGCATCAGAACAAAAAGATGAAGAAGGAAAGGAGGGTAAATAAGGTGAGTGAAGAGAAAAAATGGAGATATGCATTTTTTTTAGGTTGCGTTATTCCGAATAGATACCCAATGATCGAAAGAAGTATAAGAGATGTTTTTGACGAATTAGGTGCTGAACTACTGGAAATGCCTGGAGCTTCATGTTGTCCTGCTCCTGGAGTATTTAGAGCGTTTCATATTCCTACATGGCAAGTTATTGCTGCTCGTAATGTAGCAATAGCTGAAGAACAGGGAGTAAGTTCAATCACCGGATGTAATGGATGTTACGGCACGCTACGCGACGCATGGTGGGACTTAGAACATGACCGTGAAGAAAAAAAACACGTAAACAAACTCCTTGCTAAAATAGGGAAAGAATATAAAGGTAATTTTGAGCCAAAACACGTCATGCAAGCTTTATACTTAGATATGGGGAAAGAACACATCAGAGGTTTTATTAAGCACAAATTTAAGGATTTAAAAGTTGCAGTGCATTACGGATGTCACATCGTTAAACCTAGCGAAAAGCGTCCTTGGGGTGGAGAATATGAGAATCCCACTTTCCTTGACGAGATAGTTGAGCTTACTGGGGCAACTAGTATTGAATATAAGGAAAAGTTCATGTGTTGTGGTGCTGGTGGAGCCGTCAGAACAGCCGTGAAAGAAGTCGCTGCCGATTTTACGCGTGAAAAATTAGTTAACATGCGAGAGGCAGGCGCAGATATCATAATAAACTGCTGCCCCTTCTGTCACCTTCAATTAGATCTCGGGCAGCTCGAAACTAACAATTTCTATAAGGACATAATCGGAGAGCCATTCCATATTCCCGTAATTTATATAACGCAGTTGCTAGGCGTTGCCATGGGAATGGATCCCAGTAGACTTGGACTCATAAAGAACCACGATTTAAAAGGCGTGAGCCCTTTTATTTCCATACAACCTTTTTTAGATATGGTAAAGGAGCAATTAATTTAGGAGGAATGAAAAATGACGGAAAGTGAAAAGAAAATAAAAGTTACAAGAAAAACGAGACCTAAAATTGGAGTTTATGTATGCCATTGTGGTATTAACATTGCTGGCGTGGTTGATGTATACGCACTTAAGGATTACGCATTAAGTCTTCCCGATGTGGTGTTAGCACGCGAATACAAATTTATGTGTTCAGATAACGGTCAAAATATTATTAAAGAGGATATTGAAGCGGGTTTAATCAATCGTGTAGTTGTTTCGGCATGTTCCCCTAGAATGCACGAACCAACGTTTAGGTTGGTCTGCAAGGAAGCTGGGTTGAATCAATTTTTATTCGAAATGGCGAATATTCGAGAACACGCCACATGGGTAAACATGAATGACACTGAAGGTGCGTATAAAATTGCTCAAGACCATATCAGAATGGCAGTTGCGAAAGCGAGGACGTTATTACCTTTAGAAGTTCAAAAAGTAAGTGTAGAACCTTCATGCTTAATTATTGGGGGAGGGATTGCTGGAATGAATTCCGCTATAGATTTAGCCAAAGAAGGATATAAAGTTTATCTTGTTGAAAGAACTCCAACTATCGGGGGTCACATGGCTCAGCTTGATAAAACATTTCCAACCATGGACTGTTCTGCTTGTATCATAACCCCACGGATGGTCGATGTTGCCCGAGAAAAAAATATCGAGCTTCTTACTTATTCGGAGGTTGTAGATGTCGCCGGCTATGTTGGTAATTTTGAAGTTACCATAATGAAAAAACCACATTACATCGATCAAGAAGCTTGTACAGGTTGCGGTGCTTGCGTTGATCCTTGCCCAGTATCAGTTGGTAATGAATTCGAACTTGGATTAGCCCCTAGAAAAGCTATATATATTCCATTTCCACAAGCGGTACCAGGAGAATACACTATTGATATGGAGAGTTGTATTCAATGCGGGATTTGCGCGCGTCCTGATGTGTGTGAACCAGACGCAATTAGATTCGATGATAAGCCAGAGTATCTTAAAGTAAAGATAGGCACTATAATTATTGCTACAGGATGGGATCCTTACGACCCAACTCCACTCAAACAATACGGATATGGCAGATATCCCAATGTTATCACAGCGTTTCAGATGGAACGGCTATTAAGTTCATACGGACCTGTATTAGGAAAGCCAGTTAGACCTTCAGATCTCAAAGCCCCGCACAGTATTGCCTTTCTCCAATGTGTTGGAAGCAGAAACTTTAGAGAAGGTGGAAATAAGTATTGTTCTAGAGTTTGTTGCATGTATGCCACAAAACAAGCGAGGCAATACAAAGAAAAACATCCAGAAAGCGAAGTCTATATATTTTACATGGATATACGAGCGTTCGGCAGGGGATACGAAGAGTTTTACGAATCAGCTGCAGAAAACTATGGAATAAATTATATTAGAGGAAGAATTGCTGAAGTTTGGGAAGATAAAGATCATAACATTGTAATTAGAGCTGAAGACACTTTAATGCAAACACCAATTGAATTAACAGTCGACCTGTTTATTTTATCTATTGGGTTAGAAGCTATGGCAGATGCAGATAAAATCGCTTCTTTATTAAGCGTTCAGCGATCTGAAGATGGCTTCTTTATGGAAGCCCATCCAAAACTTAGACCCGTAGATACTTTAACCGATGGTATTTTTATTGCAGGAGTCGCTCAAGGGCCGAAAGATATTCCTGACGCGGTAGCTCAAGCAAAAGGAGCTGCTTCAAGCGCATCAGCGTTGATGGCGCAAGGAGAAGTCGAAATTGAACCGTATTATGCCGTTGTATTGGATCACTTATGTTCAGGTTGCAGAACTTGTCAATCCCTATGCCCATTTGGAGCTATAGATTTTGATGAATTTAAAAAGATTGCCGTTGTTAATTCAGCTCTTTGTAAAGGATGTGGAACTTGCGTGTCAGCATGCCCTTCTGGAGCCATGGTACAAAATCATTTCACTGATATTCAACTCAATTCGATAATTAATTTTGCAGTAAAACAACCTCCCATTGAAAATGGAGGAAAATAATTCGAAATTGTAATAATACTTAGTTTAAATTTTTTATTCTTACTACTTTTATTTTATTGAGACATGATAAAGAACATTATATTCGATTTAGGAAACGTTCTACTGAAATTCAAACCCGAGGAATTCTTATTACAGTTTACGAGCGATAAAGAATATATTAAAAAATTCGTTCCAAAGATCACCCGCAGTAAACTATGGTTAGATTTAGATAGGGGTTTAGAATCGTTACAAAACGCGGAAATTATTTTTCTATCCAAATATCCTGAAGAAGAAGAGTTTATATTGTTATTTTTTGATAATTGGATGGAAATGCTTACTCCAATTGATGAAAATGTTAATATTCTATTGGACTTAAGCGAGTCAGGATACAAGACATATATTTTGTCAAATTTCATTAAGGAAGCGT
>JAUWHC010000193.1 GCA_030606095.1 Promethearchaeota archaeon
GTTCGTGGTATTCTTTTTAATCTAATCGCAAGATATATGCTTGCAGCTATCATTGAATTAATAGATCTTCCCCGAAGTAATTTCCTTTTAAACGCTTCTTTATACAAACGGATCGCTTCAACCTTCACGTGATTAGGAAGGTTTAAATTACTGCAAATTCTTTTTAACTCCGTTGTGGCGATAAGCATATTTCTTTTTTCCCATGTCATTCTCGTATTCCATTTTACAGCTCTTTTTAAGTCGGGATCTTTGATGTTTTTTTTGTTTATTACCGTCGTCAAGCCGATGTCTGGAAGTAGACTAGAAATAGGGGCACCTGTATGCTCCCTTAATTGCTTTTCTTGGGAGGTATAAGCTCTTTTATCGCTATGAGATAAATCAACGTTTCTTTCGGTTACTACTAGTCCACACTGAGAACAAACAGTTTCTCCTTTTTGATTAATTAAAACTATACTACCTCCACATTCAGGACATAAATTTGAAATTAAATTTAGATTTGAAACAACATTCATTCTATCAACCTCCTAAACTATTTATACTACCAATTTTTTTAAAAACAAGTTTATCCTGTTTATTTGTATCAACTTCAATCAGATCCTCATCAACGAATTCGTTTTCGAGGATTTTAAGTGATAATGGATTTTGTATAAAATTTTGAATTGCTCTTTTTAATGGTCTTGCTCCGTAGTCAGGATCAAATCCTTTTTTGGCGAGAAATTCTTTTGCTTCTTCCGTCAATTCTATTTTAATTTTACGTTCAGCGAGAATTTTATTTAAATTTCTTATTTGAATTTCCACGATACCTTTTATTTGCTCTTCTTTTAAAAAATTAAATATAATTATCTCATCAACTCGATTAAGAAATTCTGGTCTGAAATAATCTTTAAGAGTATTTAATATTAGTTCCCGAATCTTTTCCTGGTCTTCAGTTCTAGATTCCATTATATACTGACTTCCAATATTACTAGTCATTATTATAATCGAATTTTTAAAATCTACAGTTCTTCCATGACCATCTGTTAAACGCCCGTCATCCATTATTTGTAAAAGAATATTAAAAACATCAGGATGGCCTTTCTCAATTTCATCAAATAATATTACCGAATAGGGCCTTCTTCTCACGGCTTCTGTTAAATACCCTCCTTCCTCATATCCTACATATCCAGGAGGCGCACCAATTAATCTGGCTACACTATGTTTTTCCATGAACTCTGACATATCAATCCTTAATATAGCGTTTTCGTCATCAAAAAGAAATTCTGCTAAAGCTTTTGCAGTTTCGGTTTTTCCTACTCCAGTAGGTCCCATGAAGATAAATGAACCAATTGGCCTATTCGGGTCTTGAATTCCCGCTCTAGCTCTTCTAATCGCATTTGAAATCTCAACTAAAGCTTCGTCTTGTCCTATAACTCTCTTTTTTAACCGAGCTTCCATTTTTAAAAGCTTCTCGCGTTCGCCTTCCATCATCCTAGAAACGGGAACACCAGTCCATTGAGAAACGATTTCAGCGATATCTTCTTTATCAACCTCTTGTTTTAGCATTGTTTTGTTTTTTTGAATGTCAGTTAATTCTAAATCGTATTTTTCTAATTCCTTTCTTAGCTCGTTGAGAACACCATAAGTTAATTCTGCTGCTTTCCCTAAATCACCACGCTTTTCAGCTTTCTCAGACTCGTATTTTGAATTTTCCATTCTCTTTTTAGTTTCATTAATCTTTGCAATTATTTCTTTTTCGTTATTCCACTGCATTTTCATTTGATTACTTTCTTCTCGTAAATTGTGTAATTCTTCGTCAATCTTCTTCATTTTTTCTTTGCAAGATTTATCACTTTCTTTCTTTAATGCTTCTTTTTGAATTTCTAATTGTATCATTTTTCGTTCTATTTCATCTATCTCAGTTGGCATGCTGTCTATTTCTATTCGTAATTTTGAAGCAGCTTCATCCATCAGATCAATTGCTTTATCTGGTAGAAACCTATCTGAAATATATCTATGAGATAATGTCACAGCTGCGATAATGGCAGAATCTGTGATCCTAACTCCGTGATGAATCTCATATTTTTCTTTTAACCCTCTTAAAATCGCAATAGAATCTTCAACACTTGGTTCAGCTATATATACAATCTGAAATCTACGAGTTAATGCTGCATCTTTTTCAATGTATTTTCGATATTCATCTAAAGTAGTCGCTCCAATAGATCTTAATTCTCCTCTTGCTAAAGCAGGTTTTAGCATATTAGATGCGTCTATAGATCCTTGAGCTGCTCCCGCACCAACTAATGTGTGAAGCTCGTCTATGAATAAAATATATTTCCCAGCACCCCTTTCCACTTCTTTTAAAAATGCCTTTACCCTATCTTCAAATTCACCGCGATATTTGGCTCCAGCAATGAGTGCGGCAAGATCTAAGGATATTATCTCTTTATTTTTTAAAGAACTTGGAACATCATTACTCGCAATGCGTTGTGCCAGCCCTTCTACTATAGCAGTCTTTCCAACTCCTGCTTCTCCAATTAAAACTGGATTATTTTTTGTTCTTCTTGAAAGGATATGCATTACTCTTCTAATTTCATCATCTCTTCCAATTACAGGATCGATTTTTCCCCTTCTTGCGAGTTCTGTTAGGTTTCTACTATATTTTTCGATTGCCTGATATTTACCTTCTGGATCTTGATCTGTTATTGTTTGATGTCCTCGGATAGTTACTAAAGATTCCATTACTCGATCTTTGTTTATCCCATATTTTTTTATTAAGGGATAAATCGCTAGTGAATCGTCATTAACCATTGCCAGGATTAAATGTTCCGTACTTAAATATTGGTCCTTTAAAGATTCGGCTTCTTTCCAAGCTTTATCAAATAATGAACTTGATCTTGGTGAAAGAACAACATCAGTAGCACCCGAACCAGTAACCCTTGGTAATTTTTCTAAATCATTTTTTAGATCAAATAATAATTGATTATTATTTACTCCTAACTTCTGAAAAAGCGGAGTAGTAATTCCATCCTTCTGTTCTATTAACGCTATTAATAAATGTATTGGCTCAATTTGCTGATTATCATTAGTCTGAGCTAATGATCGAGCAGCCATTAAAGCCTCTTGTACTTTAATCGTGAATTTATCATATTTTATCATAACAATACCACCTTTTTTACAAACCTGTTGCTTTTAATTGTTCTAACAATTCTTTTTGTTTCTTACTGGTTCTCTTAGGAATTTTAATTTTTACTCTTACTAATTGATTTCCTCTCTCTTCAGAGTTCATTTTATAAAACCCTTTATTTTTTAATCGTAAAATCGTCGAATCCTTTGTTCCCGCAGGAATAGTAACATTTAGAGTTTTTTCCAAACCTGGAACTTGAACTTTACCACCAAGCGTGGCCGTGGTAAATGGAATTTCTTGATCTACATAAATATCATCACCATCTCTTTCAAATATTTTATGATTTTTTACATGGATCGCTATATACAAATCACCTGGAGAACCTCCATTTTCACCGGGCATCCCTTTTCCTTTAAGACGCAATTTTTGTTCGTCCCCTACTCCTCGAGGAATTGTAACTGTTAGCGTTTTATTTGCTCCCGTAATAGGGTCTCTGTATTGAACCTTTCTCTTTCCTCCAAGAAATGCGTCCATAAATTTAATTTCCATGTCATATCTTAAGTCATCCCCTTCTCTAGGGATATTTCTTGAACTAGTAGATCTTGCCCTCGTGCTCCCTCCCCTATTAGAGAAAACATCAAAAATATCTCCTAAATCGTTAAAAAAATCATAACCTCCGGATGTTTGTCTTTTTCGAGAACTTCCAGCATTGCCGAATATCTCGCTAAAATCAAAATTTCCCGGTGAACCAGAGGTTGAATAATAATATGTACTTCCATCTGGGCTTCGATGCACCCTTCTACCTCCAGGTGATTCCCCCCATTGTTGATATGTAGACGAATCTCCTTCTACAACTCCAAACTTATCGTACATTTCTCGTTTTTTATCGTCATTTAATATACCATAAGCTTCATTAATCTCTTTGAATTTTTCTCCTGATTTTGCCTCATCGGGATTCACATCAGGATGATACTTTCGAGCTAATTTTCGAAACGCTCTTTTAATTTCTTCTTTTGAAGCGTTTTTTTGTAATCCTAATATTTTATAATAATCTTTTGCCAAATTTTTCAACCCCTTCTTAATTTAATAATAAAAAAAATAAAAAAAAAAACTTTATTTAAACTTACTCATATTCAGCATCAACTACGCCTTCGTCTTGCCCACTAGCTTTCCGGAATTGTTCTTGTTCTTTTTCATCTTGAGTTTTACTTTCATATGGAGTACCATCCATACCTCCAGGTGAAGCCCCTTGATACGCACCCTGAGATGGACCTTGCTGTTGTCCATACATTCGAGATGAAACTTCGTGTAAAGAATTTTGTAAGACTTCTGTTGAGTTTTTTATCCTAACAACGTCTTCAGATTCCATCGCACTCTTTAGATCAGATATTTTTTCAAGAATATTCGATTTCAAATCTCCTATTATCGCTTCGTTTTCTTTTAACAATTTCTCAGTTTGATAGATTAATGCCTCAGCATGATTATTTGCTTCAATTAATTCTTTAAATTTTTGATCCTCTTCAGCATGTCTTTCAGCTTCTCTTACTTTTTGCGCGATTTCGTCTTCATCCATCTTATTCGATGCTGTGATCGTTATCGATTGACTCTTACCTGTTCCTTTGTCTTTTGCAGAAACACTTATAATGCCGTTTTGGTCGATATCAAAAGTTACTTCAATTTGAGGTAAACCTCTAGGAGCTGGTGGAATTCCTGTTAAATGAAACCTTCCTAAAGTTATGTTATCAACAGCTTTTGGGCGTTCTCCTTGCAATACGTGAATCTCCACCGCTGGTTGATTATCGGCAGCAGTCGAAAAAATCTCAGTCTTTTTGGTTGGAATCGTTGTGTTCCGGTTAATTAACTTAGTAAATACGCCACCTAATGTCTCAACTCCTAATGATAACGGAGTGACATCTAATAACAACAGATCTTCTACTTCTCCCGTTAAAATGCCCCCTTGAATCGCAGCACCCATCGCAACACATTCCATAGGATCTATACTCCTTTCTGGTTTTTTCCCTAAAAAGTCTTTGAATATCTTCTGAACGCTAGGCATTCTTGTTGGTCCGCCAACCAAAATAACTTTGTCAACTTGTCCTTTGTTTAACCCTGCGTCTTTTAAGGCTTTAATTATTGGAGCTTCTAACCTCTTTAAGATGGGTTCTATCAACTGTTCTAATTTAGCTCTTGTAATATTCATAGTAAGGTGTTTTGGACCGGAATCAGTTGCTGTAATATATGGTAAATTAATATCTGTCGAAATTGAAGTTGATAATTCAATTTTAGCTTTTTCAACAGCTTCTTTTACTCTCTGCATTGCCATGGAATCATTTTTTAAATCGACTTCCTCATTCTTCTTAAATTCTTCGATAACATAATTCACAAGAATTTTATCCATATCCGTACCGCCTAATTGAGTGTCTCCCGCTGTTGAGATTACCTCAAAGACTTGGTTATCCATATCCATTACCGTAACATCAAATGTACCACCACCAAGATCTAATACCGCGATTTTCAAACTGGCATCCTTCTTGTCTAGTCCATATGCTACGGCTGCGGCAGTAGGTTCGTTAATTAAACGATTTACATTCAATCCCGCGATCTTTCCCGCATCTTTCGTAGCTTGTCTTTGATTATCGTTAAAGTAGGCAGGCACCGTAATAATGGCTTCTGTTACTTCTTCACCTAAGTAAGCACTTGCGTCTTCTTTGATTTTTCTTAAAATCATTGCCGAAATTTCCTGCGGCTTGTATTCTTTGTTTTCGATTTTCACTTTATAGGA
>JAUWHC010000133.1 GCA_030606095.1 Promethearchaeota archaeon
AATCCATGAATTGTCCCTTTTCTGAATATATACAATGGAATAAATAGTAACCCTTCGCTCCCGGGACGAATCTGTTCTGCTTCTTTGGTTAAAATATCGTAAATATTTTTATTTAATTCCTCAGATTCTCTAATTTGAAGCTGTGAGAAATTGTCCTTAAACCATTTTAATGAAGTCCCAGTCCCAGGCATAGTACCTTCAATAACCCATTTTCCCTTGATTACATGTGGTAAGGAGAAAATTGGTACATCCCCAGCAGGTTTCATGGGGCCATCAACAATTAAATCAACAAATGTCCCCGTCCCAAAGGTCACTTTTGCCTGCCCTTTATTAATTACTCCTAAACCTAATGCTGCACATTGTTGATCTCCGCCTCCCATTATGATTGGTATATTTGGATTTAAACTTAGACTTTCAGCAGCTTCATTTGTTAGCTCACCAATTATTTCACCGGGAGTATGAAGTTCAGGCCATAAATTTAGTGGCATATCGTATAGAGCAGCAAGACCAGCGTCCCATTGTAATGTATCCATATTTAAGATACCATATATTCCATTCGTGGGGTCTGTAACGCACGCTCCACATAATTTCATGTAAATATATGAGTCTGTGGAAATTATTTTAAAAGTTTTATTATATAATTCAGTTTCATTATTTTTCAACCAGAGTATTTTTGGGATTGCTCTTCGTAATCCTCCCTCTTCTTTGAATCCTTTAAAATCCGTAATTTCTCGTTCGTCCATCCATGTAAGCGCTGGATGCAATACTTTACCCTCTCTATCAATGATGGTCGTAGTTGCCCTTTGAAAGGCTGCTGAAATTCCAATTATGTCATTTGGGTCTATTACTCCACTTTTTATAATTTTATTACAAGTACTTTTGACAGCATTCCACCATATTATTGGGTCCTGCTCTGAGATTCCAACTGGTTGTTCTACAACGGGATACTCTTCATAAGCCCGAGCTATTTCTTTCCCGTTTATATCAAAAATCATTGTTCTTGTACCTGTTGTTCCAACATCAAAAACACATATTAAATCGCTCATTTAATCACTTTGAAAATATATTTTAAATAAATTAATTAAAAATAACTTTTTCATACTAAAGTACTTTATTTAATAATTCAGACACGTTTACTATTTTAATCTTTTCTTTTTCATCTTCTTTAACTCCATAAGCCAAGCCTAATTCGCATATTGGACTTCGGAAATAAAAAATTCTAAAAAAATAAAAATGAAAAAAATTAATAGTTTCGATAATTTAAAGACCGTTTAATAATATCATTCCAATAAGAAGCCTTGATTTTGCGTTCTTGCTCGTTAATTTGAGGTTTATATATGTTTTCTATCTTTCTGATAGACATTAATTCTTCTTTTGAATTCCAAAAACCTGTAACCAACCCTGCCATAAAGGTTACTCCCAATGCCGTTGTTTCAGGGTTTTGTGAATGTTCAACCTCAGTTCCTAATATGTCGCATAAGAATTGAAGAAAAAATTTATTTTTTGAAACTCCGCCATCTACTTTTATTTTTTCGACTGAAATATTAATATCAGCTATAATGCCTTCAACAATATCTTTAATTCTATAACTAATTCCTTCTAACACCGCCCTAACAATATGCTCCTTTTTTGTATCAAGACTTATTCCAAAAATATTACCCTTTGCTGTGTGATCCCAATAAGGGTAAGATATTCCACTCGAGAAGGTTGGTAGAAAATAGACTCCGTTGGTGGAATTTACACTTAATGCCATCGATTCCGTTTCAGAAGGATCTTTATATAAACCTAATTCCTTCTGGATCCAATCAATAATGTTCCCAGTATTGTGACTTACCCCCTCAAGTAAATAAGTAGTTTCTCCATTTAAACGCCATGCTATTAGTGGATATAATTTCCTTTTTGAGGCTTTAGGTTCATTTCCAGTATTAATGTCAATAAAGGATCCAGTACCATTTGTAATTTTCATATCTCCATATGAAAAACAACATTGACCAAATAGAGATGCTTGTTGGTCGGCTTGAACAGCAGTAATCTTAATTATACCACTACCAAAGAGAGTTGTGCTTCCAAAATCATCCCCTGTTTCTTTTATTTCAGGCAAAATGTGTTTTGGAATTTTAAATGCTTTTAAAACTATCGAATTCCATTTTAAAGTAAAAGGATCTAATAAACCTGTAGTGGAGATATTAGAATAATCCGTAGCGTGAACTTCTCCTCCCGTCAAATTCCATAATATCCAAGAATCAATAGTACCCCAAATTATATTTGAACTTGGATCTTGCACTTCTTTATTAATTTCTGGGTTATTTTTTAAGTAAAAGCCCGTTCTTACCGAAGCATGATCTGTGTTGAATTTTAACATTGAACCAGTTAGCATTTTAGTCTTTCTTGTGAGAAAAAAACCTATTTTAGCTATAAATCTTACCATTTTCATCGAAAAAGAGTTTGTTATTTTCTCTGCATAAGATGCCGACCTAACGTCTTGCCATCCTATGATATTTGAATATGTTTTTCCAGTTTTTTTATCCCAAAATAGAAAAGAGGCTCTCTGAGTTGAAATTCCAATTGCTTCAATATTTTCAGCACTAAGATTATTATCATTTACAATCTTGTCCATAACTTGCCTACTAAACTCCCAAATTTCAGCAGGATCTTGTTCCACCTTTCCAGTCCCATCTAAAATATAAGATGGTTTTCTCTTTGCCTCAGCAAAAATTTCTCCCTCTTTATTAAAGAGGAACGCTTTTATATTGGTCGTTCCAATATCTAAGGTTAAAATATATTTCCCCATTATTTCAATATTCACCAATTTTTCTGATTAATTCATAATACACTAAACAATAATTCAGATACATCCATAATTTTAATCTTTTCTTTTTCATCTTCTTTAAGGCCATAAGCCAAGCCTAATTCACATAATGGACATGCAGAAACAAATATTTCCGCTCCTGTTTCCTTTAACTCATTAACTCTATTAGAAGCCTCTTTAATTGCTAAATCTTTATCGGCCCAATGAGCTGTACCACTCCAACCACAACAATGTACGTATTCTTTATTATATGTTGTTTCTACCAATTCCAAACCCGGAATCTTACCGAGAATGGCTCTAATAGATGAAGTATCGTTCATATTTCTAGCAATAAGACATGGATCGTGAATCGTTACTTTTTTCAAATCATCTTGTATATTTTTTGTTGGCTCGATTTTACCTTCGTCTAGCAATTGTTTAATGTATTCGACTATATGAATTATTTTTTTATCGATCTTAATACCCGCACTTTCATATCTCTTGGTTAACGTTATAATACAACCAGGGCAATCTGATACAACAACTTTAGCACCCGTAGATTCAATCAATTCTTTATTTTTATTAGCAAATCCTTTCGCTGTTTCAAAATCCCTAATATTAAATGCCGGACCTCCACAACATATTTTTTTATCGAGATTAGTGGAAAATTTTACTCCTGCTTTTTTAAGAATTTCAATATTTGCCTTTATTACTTCTGGGAACTTCATTGACTCGCAACCAATATAATAATAAACCTCGTCATTACCGTCAGTTTCAACATTTTCTATCCCTTTTTCTTTATAGGTTTCGTAAATGTTGTATCCTTCAATTGTGTTTGAGCTTTTTAATTTATCAATTTGCTCCTTACAATAATCAGGCATTAATCCTTTATCGTTAAGATCGTCTCTTACAGTTTCTAACAAAGAAACAACTGAAAAGTCAAAAGGGCACCAGATTTTACAGTTCTCTTCGTTGGAACACATATACATAAGATCAATAAATGCTTTATTTTCTTCCTTTGTAGGATCTATTTTCCCTATTGACAGATAATATCCAATTCGTGCTTTATAGGCTGGGCTCATAGTTTCAGATTGTGCAGCTTCAAGCATACCACAACTGAAGCGACACATATTTGGGCAAAGCATACATTTAATTAAATTATCAATATCTGCTTTATATTCTCCTTCAGGGTAAAAGTTCTTCTTTTTTGAGCGCATATTTTTCATTATAGTTGATTTGATATCCCTATCTGCTTTACTAAGGAGTGGAAGCATCCATTTATACTTCTTCAATGTTTCAAAAGCACCCATTCACTTTTCACCTCCGTTCCATGTATCTATATAAATTTTACCTGGATTTAAAATATTATTAGGATCTAAGAGTTTTTTAATTTCTTTCATAGTTTTCATAGATTCCCCCCATTCTTCAGCCATCCAATGAGATCTATTAATACCTATTCCGTGATGGTGTCCAATGGAACCCCCAGCGTCTAAAACTGCTTTTATTGTCGAATTCCAACAATCTTGATAAAATTCAAAATCCGATTTACCTTTAGGAGGGACGCCTCCAAACGTAAAATAGATACCAATGCCATTTGGATAAAAGTGTGAAACATGAGCGGTTATTAGTAGATTACCTTTTATCTTACCCGTTGCTTCTAATACAGAATGATATAACTTTGCTGCGTTCTCCCATAAAGAAGCGACTTCAATAGTATCAAAGACAAATTTATAGGCAGGCATCGAAGATGTTTCGGTAACTTTAAATCTAGTTTCAAACCAATGTTCTACCGGAGCCTTTCCACAGGCTACACCAAAATTTTTCTCACATTTTTCTCTTGTGATTATCTCTTCTAAATCAACTAGTTTCTGGTTTCCTTCACAAACGAAAATAACCATTACTTTATCTTTTGCATTCTCAACTTCGGCAAAATGCCTACTAGTCTCAGCGTGATCGTAAATTCTGATAACCGCAGGATAAATATTCTCTCTTAAAATCTTTCTCACAGCTTCAAAAGAGGCTTCAATTGAAGGAAATACGTATGATATTAAAGTTCTTTTTTCAGGAATAGGCCAGATTTTCAATGTTGCTTGTGTAACTATCCCTAAGGTTCCTTCTCCACCTATAAATAATTTATCAAGTAGAGGCCCTGTTGATGCTCTTGCAATTGTTTTGAATTTGATAAGGGCTCCTTGTGGTAATACTACCTCCATACCTAATACTATATCTTCAATTTTTCCATATTTGGTAGAAAATTGACCAGCAGCTCTATGAGCAATCCAACCTCCTAGTGAAGATATGTAAAGAGATTGTGGAATATGCCCCGTAGTATATCCTTTGGTCTCCAAAAACCTTTCTAAATTCATTCCATTAATTCCAGCTTGAGCGGTTACTGTTAAATTTTTCTCGTTTATATCCACGATCTTGTTAAACTTTTTCATGTCAATCATAATCCCCCCATAAATAGGTATTGCGCCTCCAACAACGCCAGAACCTTCAGCAAATGGAATTACAGGAATTCTCTCTCTATTTGCTAGCTTTAAGATTTCGGAAATATGATTTACATTATCTGGCCATGTTATAAAATCAGGTAAACCTGCAATTATTCCTTGTATTGCCCAATTTAAAGCTATCATCGAAGTGTCTTTTGTATAAGCTAATATGTCCACGTCTTCAGTCGAAACATTTTTTTCTCCGATAATCTCAATTAGTTTTAACTTAATATTAGACTTATTTTTAATTTCGGAGCGATTTTCCTTATATACTAAATTAAAATCTTTAAAATCCATATAAATCAGTATTAATTTATAGTTTGTTATCATAGTAAAATGATTAGAATTAATTTAAAATTTCTACTTTTATTAATATTTTAACTTTATTTGTAACAAAAACTACGAAAAAAAGCGTGTAAGTTAATAATATGTTTCTCCTGTAATTCTATTCACCTTTAAATGTCTAAATCTAGCTTGAGTTTTAATCAGCTCCATATTTAAAGATACCTTCTCTACAACTTCGGGGGGAAATAAATATTTAGCCAGTTGAATAATCATATGTCGAGTTTCAATGCAATTAAATAATTTAAGAATCTCTAACGCGTAAAACAGCTCGGAAATTAAATCAAAATTCATATCTGCTGAAAATTCAAGAAGTTCTAAATTTCTATAAATTCTTGATATTATACTTGATAAAAGGTCATATTCTTTTAATTTCTCCAAAGAATTTCGCGAATAATTACAAAATAGTATGTAATAAGTCGCTTCAGATGAAATAAAACCATCTCTATATTGCTTTATTCCTTCTGGTGTTATTCTATGTTCTAATTCTTCCAATATAGCAGAAATATTTTCTTCTATGTTACGAGCACGAATAAGATTATAAATTTTTAAAATTACAACTAGTTGAGATGTTTCTAAATTCTTTAGATAAGATTGCTCGAAATATTTCGAATCAGCTTCTATTAATCTATTAATTTGAGAGTTTGTAAGCCACAATTTCATAAATTCTGTAGCTTTTAATAGGTAATATACTCCATCAGTAGCTTGTACTAAGGGTGCTTCAAACTCATCTATCCCTTCTTCATATAAATCCATTAAAAATTTCTTAATTTTATCTTTTTCTAATTTTATATTAAGAAGGTTGGCCAAATAAATCCCACAAAAATAGAGGTCAGGATTTTTTAAAGTAACTAACGGAATGGTAACTAACCATTCACTCATATTATTTAAAATGTATTCTTTAATATGAGAAAAATCAAATCTCTTTTCTAAATGAAAAAAGCTAATTATACGATCTATCAAATATAAAAGTTGTAATTTTTCTTTTGGATCCTCTAAATCTTCCAAAATCTCAATTCTTTTTTTATTTTCAATTAATTTCTTTACGAACCGCCTTTTAATTTGAAGATATTTCTTCAAATTTTCTTTTTTTTCCGGATGTTTATTAATTAGATCTTTTAAGTTTCTCAATTCGATTATAAATTCTAAACTCAAGAAATCTTTTGATTTCAAATTTAGCATGATTAGATTAACATTAATATCAACTAAGTAATCTACAACTTTTTCTAAAAAAAGCTCATATATTATAGGTGCTAATTTTATATCATAAATTTCATGAATAGAAGAAATTTTACAATTACCATTAGGATTAATCTCAAAGAAAAGGTCTAAAAATTTATTTTCTATTTCTTCTAGCTCAAATTCCATTTCTAGTAAATCTGCTTTGATAAAA
>JAUWHC010000356.1 GCA_030606095.1 Promethearchaeota archaeon
CAGGTACATACGAAACTTTATTGTCAGAATCTTTTGAATTACTTGTGATCGACGACGAAATGGCGGGTATTATTAAACGGGGATTAAAGGGTATATCCGTCACTGAAGAAACTCTCGCCTTAGATCAAATAAGAAAAGTAGCAACTGAAAAAAAAAACTATTTAATGTTAAAGCACACCGCTAAAAACACGAGAAAGGAAATATTTGTACCTAAGCTAATTAACAGAGAAAAAAGAGGGATCTGGAGGAAAAATGGCGCGAAAGATATTATAGCAGTTGCTAAGGAAAGAGTAGATGAAATACTTAAGACACAAAAAGGACCAGATTTATCATCAAACATCGAAAAACAAATTGCTAAATACACTCAAATTGTAACTTCGAGATCACTTGAAGATTACATGAAGCTAGAAGGTATAGACAACTCAAAAGGAACTATAGATGTGGCCGGTGTAAAGCTAGAATAAAACAAATTCTTTAAATAGCCTTTAATATTCCAAATCATAATGATTATCGGTTGTACCTCGTGCTTTTTAAGGTGAACTCATGTTTTATAGATCGCTAATAAACAAAGAATATTAACCTTCTATGATGATTTTTCAACTAACTTTAAATATGAGCAAGGAGAAATATACTTTAAACACTAATTAATTTTAAAACGTATTTTAATAATAAAAGGAGGAATAAAAAATGGCTAAAAAACCAGTTGAAGTCCTATTTGTAAAAAGTAAAATTCGAGAGTACATTAAGTCAAAAGAGTGCAACACTAGTGGGGATGTTATTGATGGCCCTGCTCTTAATGACGCAATTGTAACCATTCTCGATGCAGCAATCGGCCGCGCTAAAGCAAATGGACGAAAAACTGTTCAAGAAAAAGACCTATAAAGGATTTTATAAAAAGTATTAAATACTTTAATTTTTTTTTTAATTTTTTTATTATTTTATTTGAAATTAACCTCTCTTAATAGACAATAGATTCCAAATATCGATTTAATTTATTTTTTAATACAAATTAATAATTTTTCACTGTATTTTACTTTTTAATTAGAAAAAAGTATATTATTTTTAACACACACAATTAACACGACCTAACGGAATAAAAAATACTTCACTAATCGCCTTATCCTTTTTCTTTTCATATTTGAAGGAAATTTTTTATTCCTAACTCTTTCTTTTAAAATTTTATAATAATTAAAATTCCTTATCAATGATGAAGAAATCAATAGATATTACACTTTTTAACCTTTGTAGCGCTTCTTTTAACTTTTTGACGCGATTATATGGTCCTGAAACAGCAATAATTTCTAGACATTTTTCAAACTCTAAATGAACATGCATTGTTGAAATAATAACATCGTGGAAATGATGCTGAATGTCAGTTTTTAAGATTTCATCTGTTTGCTGAACTGAAGCATAAACGGGTCTAGAATCATATTTGTGATCGTGGTAGTCGTGATCGTGGTTGACTTCGTGCGAATGCTCGTGAGAGTCTTCTTTATCGGATTTCCCAATAAAATGTTCGTGCAACATAAAAATAGGGATGCATCCTACAACGTTCCCAGAAGCAACAGGAATACTCTCTTCACTAACCATTAAAACATGCATAGCTTTTCTTATACTATCTGATCTTGAGATACCTATTTTGTTTCTAAATGCCTCGAATTTATCGTACAAATTTTTTGGAAGAGACACTGTAAAGCGTTTGTATTCCTCCATCTTAAACATCTTTATTCTATTTTTTTTATAGTAATAAATTATTTTTTTATTAAAATAGCTATTGGGACGCTTGCTTCTCGCCATTGGGCAATTTTACCAGAGTATTCTAAATTTAGTTTCACTCTACCATGATCTCCTAATATTATCATCAAGGAATTATTTCTAAGCTGTTTGTAATTACCTAGAATCCACTTATCAGTACGTAAAATCAGTTTATCAATTAAATCTTCAGGAGTTCTTTGTTTAAGTGCTTGTTGTTGTTTATGGAGGTTTTCAAAATCCAAATAATGCATCCAAGAAAGCTCAAAGTTATTAATTATTTTTGCAGATTCCACCCATGTACTCATATCAGTTTCTTTTGGGACTGAATGAGTCCCACCATCGTACCTTTCTATATCTTTTTTTCTTCCAACAAAACAAGTCTTTTTTCCGTGCTCATTTAGATATCTTAACAAATGAAAACCATTGGGTTCATGATCAAAACCACCGTACATAATTTGATGTAAAACACCTAAAGTGTAAGGATTTTTCGTAGATAGAAGTAACATCGCTTGAGAATTAGTAATCATAAATTGTGGTTTATGATATGTGAGTTCGAATAAGCCAAAATTATCAATGATGTTTATACTGATCCTTTCAACACCTTGATAGAGATCGATAACAGATTGGACGGGTTCTGGAATAGTACCGAGCGGAGGAGCAATTCCTAATAATTTTAGAAGTGTTGCTGGTAACTGATTTAAATAACACTTTATACTTTGAAGTTCACTCATAATTAAATAATAAAAATCTATTCTTAAATTTAAAATTATTAAATTGAAATTAATTACAATTTATTATAAAATAATGACGGTTTATTATTTTTAGTATAGTAAATATTTTAAAAATATTAGGTTTAAATTTACTGACTTTTAAAAATAAGAGAACCCATGAAATGAAATCTTTATATATCGATACATCTAATTCAGGAATCTCGGGAGATATGCTCTTGGCATCCCTTTTAAGCTTAGTGTCCGATTCAAACGAAATTATAGCTGATTTAAAAGAATTAAAGCACTATTTAAAAGGAGTTTCCCATATCGAACTTGAATTAATAAAAGTTAAAAGAATGGGAGTCGATGTTAATCAACTTAAATTAGTTATTAAAGAATCTAAAAACCATAGAACTTCTAATGCGCTTTACAACGCACTGGAACGATTTCTACTTGAAAAAGGCTTCTCTGAGCCAGCAAAAATATACGCTAAAAAAGTATTAAACACATTATTCGAAGCAGAAGCAGAAGTTCACGGAGATCTAGTTGAGAATATTCATCTACACGAGCTAAGCTCTGTAGACACTTTAATTGATATTTTAGGAGTAACTAAAGCATTAGATAAATTAGGGGGTTTTAACGAAAGTTTTGAATACTATTATAGTAGGATTCCGCTTGGAGGGGGGAGTGTAAAAACGGCGCACGGAATTTTGCCTGTACCAGCTCCAGCAACAGCTAAAATTTTAGAACTGTCCGAGCTAGTAGTATTCGGAGGTCCTATCGAAAATGAGCTCGTGACTCCTACTGGTGCTGCGCTTTTGGTTAATTTGAATCCAAAATTTGCTCGATTTCCGAACCAGATGAAAATATTAAGAGTAACATATAGTACTGGGCAAAAAAAGTTTAAAAACTTCTCAAATATTCTTAGGTTAATACATGGTGAGAGCGAAGAAACAATTAATACCCCAATTATACACCCATTACAAAAATATG
>JAUWHC010000431.1 GCA_030606095.1 Promethearchaeota archaeon
AAACGATTAAGAGCTTATGCGCGGTCTATAGGTGGTAGGGAACAACTAGCAATTGAAATATATGCTAACGCCCTAGAGATAATTCCTAAAACCTTGGTTGAAAATGCGGGGTATAATCCTGTTGATTTAATTGTAGAATTACGTTCAAAACACGACTCAGATAAAGGAAACTCGTATGGTATTAATATTGATACTGGTAAACCTGATAATATGATAGAATTGGGTATTATTGAACCATTAATGGTATTAACTCAAGCTATTCAATCAGCATCCGAAGTTGCTTCTATGATTTTAAAAATTGACGATGTAATTGCTGCTTCAGGTCTTTCGAAAAACTCTGGAGATTAATTTTTTTTTAATTTTTAATTTTTACTAAATCATCTATTTTTTTATTAAAAATTATTCAATTTTTTAAATTCAACTCCCCACGAAAATTTTGAGAGTATTAAATCAGCGTAAGTATGAAAATTTGTAATATAAAGCGCTGCCGCTAAAGCTTCAACAGAGCTCAATTTTCCCACTTTACCATAATTTACGGGGTTTGCAGCAATGAGTGGCGGTAATCTTCTGCTGTTTTTTAAGTTAAAATTTTTCAAATTGAAAATTTTTTTCCAAGAGCAATCCACGACAATAAGACCATACTTTAAAATAATCTCCCTATCGTTACCATTTATTAATTTTTTAGAAAAGGGATTTAAAAAAACAGCATTATAGTTTCTTCCTCTAATTTTAGACACGATTTTTAGCAAATTGAATCGTGTTAATTTCAAGGCTGTACATTTTCTCCTATCACATTCATTAAAATGGAGACAAAACAGTTTTGGAATAGATTCTTCCAAATTAGATTTAATCATATTTAAAACTAGTTAATACATTTACAGATTTTATAAAGCTTTCAGTAGTTCGCTCAGTCCCTATTATTTTCATTATTGAAAATATGATATTTCGGGATTCACACATAATTGGAATCCCCCCATATGTCAATGTGAAGAGACCTATAAAAGAAATCTCTTCCATATTTAAAGTTCCTTCTACTTCTGAAAATTTTAATTTTCCAGAAGGACAAGTAATAATTCCGTAAAAATTTTCAGGATCTTGCCCAGAAATCGCAATATAACACAATAACTCACCGATTGAACTGCTTTCAGATTCTTCTTTCATTTTTTGAAAAGCAACATTAGCACTAGCAGAAAACGCCTCAACCGAAATTGGTAAATTTCGACCACTAACTTCCCTAGCATCTAAAGTTAAGCCTGTTGAGCTAACAAGACTATACCTTATATAAATAGGGTTTTGAATTGAGTCCAAAATATAACTTATAGCGGGTAATAGATTGGTAGAATCAAACTTTTCTGGAGAATAAGATACGAAAGAAACTTCAGACCCCATACCAAAGAGGTAAATCGCACTTCGCACTTTGTTTGAAAAATATTCAAGATCTCTCTCAGTTTCATTATTACTACCAAAAAAATCTCCTAATTTCTGTTTTATATAATACATAGAACTCGCTAAATTATCTGCATCTAATGGCCATTCTTTGTGATAATCATGAACAATTGTTAAGAGTGTTTGATTTATCCTTATCGTTATTAAACAAACCTTATCAAAGAATGAAAACGAAATAACTTGATCCTTAATATTCAAATCTTCCCAACTTTCTTCGCTCGCAGAAAACGCTGCTGAAGCTAAACTAGTGATACGATTAGGATTTATCTCAATATCACTTTTCCTTCCAATTTTAGCTATAGAAAGACCATTTAAATCACATAAGACTACCAAAATTGTACCTTGAGATGCCCTCAAGATTGAAGTCAAATATTTTATTAACGAATCTCTTACACTCATAAAAAAACCTAACTTTTTTATCTAAACTTATAATTCTATCTGCTTTAATAACAATAATCTTAATTCTTAAATATTTCTTATTTTTATTTTCATCTATCAATTTAATCCCAAATAAAATTATTCCTTTAATTAACTAAAAAATTTATTTAGTTTTTAGCATTGTAAATACTAAAATAACTACTTAATTCTAAAAATAACTAATAAATTCTTAAGCGGGAATTGCCAAGCCTGGTCTACGGCGCTGGACTTAGAATCCAGTCTCAGAGGAGTTCGAGGGTTCAAATCCCCCTTCCCGCATTTGTTGTATTACTCTTTAGATAATTTTATATTTATACTTGACTCTCCTAAGAAAATAATAAAACACCTCCTTACAGAAAATAAACAACGCCCTAAGAAGGTAGAAAAGGGATTCCAAGATAGATTAAGAGATTAATACAATCGAATATTAACTACACCGAAAATTCAAAATGCACAAATTAATATTAATATCGAAAATTTTTAGCAATACACCAGATACCCGAAATTTCGTCCTCCTACCTTTCGCAATTTCTATTATAAAAAAATTTAAAATCGAACCTTAATTAGTCTTTTATATCAAAATAATTGTTTTTAGCATTCTCTTCAAAAAAGAATAGGAAAAAACATTATTTGAAAAACGCTTCTGTAGTGTAGTACGGCCAAGCTTTCCTTAAAGGAAAGGGCTTCGCATGCTAGGCTTTCACCCTGGTGACCCGGGTTCGAATCCCGGCAGAAGCACCACCAGCAATTGGTGGAAA
>JAUWHC010000205.1 GCA_030606095.1 Promethearchaeota archaeon
AAATAATTTTATTAGAGAATATGTTAAATGGCTTGAAGATCCTCCAATAGGACCAGGATTTGGATGCATTTCCTCTATTCAAAAATTAAAATACGGAATTTCATGGGAAAAAGCGGCTTCGAATTCGGGAGGTAATGGTACCGCAATGAGAGTCTCTCCAATTGGATTGTTTTACTGCAAAGATATAAAAAATTTAGAGAAATCAGCTTTAAAATCTAGTGTAATCACTCATTCTCACCCAGCAGCTTCAGCAGGTGCTATAGTCGTAGCAAGAGCGATAGCTTTTTTAATTAATAAAAAACCAGAGACTGTTTTTTCAATCGACGAGTTCTTTGAAACTATTATATTATCAATTTCAAACTCTCAAGAAAAAATATGGGTAGAATTTATCGAAATTTTAAACAAAGTAAAGCAAAATTTAAACATCTCAATCGAAGCAGGGTTAATAAAATTCTCCCAAGTTGGGGTTAAATCACCATATTTTATTGAAGAATACTTTGGTAAGGCTTTTGTTCACCCTTATACTCTCAGTACTGTTGCTTGTGCCATATTTGTTTTTTTAAAAAATTTACACTCATTTGAAGATTGCATTTTTCAATTAGCTACAGCAGGAGGAGATAGCGACACTGTTGGAGCTATCGGTGGAAGTTTAGCTGGTGCTTATTTTGGATTAAAAAATATTCCTAGTGATTTAATAATGATTGTAAAAAATCATAAAAATATCTTAAAAGTTAGCGAACAATTACACCTTAAATTCAAAGAGAAATATAAAATAATCTAATCAATATCTTCTAAGAAAGAATTCAATTTTTTCAAGCACGCTTCGCAAAAATATGACGGTTTTTTATCTGTATCGTCTAAGGAATTTGAAGCGCGCATTACACATAGGTTTTCACAGTGTTTTAACCCAAAAGTATGTCCAAGCTCGTGAATTGCTTCCTTCAACACTCTTAGCTCAAATTGAGCTAAATTTTCAGATCTCCTATAAAATTTTTCCCTTAAACGAGTAACTGAAATTAAAGCGCGCCCAAAAAACTTGTTTTTAGGCATATCAGCAATACCAAATAAAAAGTTAGGGTGTTTTTTTTTTAATAATCTCGAAGAAATATCTACATCCATAACACCTAAGATACGATAGTAATTTTTATTATTAACATGCGTGATTAACCTTTTATTAACTTTTGACGCATCGTATTGCCTTCTATAAGGGCCATATTCAGATTCCAATAATGGAAGTTTCTCGGGAAGGATATTTATTTTAATGTTATTTTTTTTAAAGAACCACTTCAAATTCTTTTGAAGATCAATTAAAATCCTAGGATCAATATCTCCAATTCTTTGTAGATAAATTATTTTCTTCATTTTTAACTCAATTAAAATAGATTAACTAAGAAATTATTCTTAGCTAAAAAAATATTATACATTTTTATTTATTAGATTTAACATAATCTAATGGTATATCAATCGTTGGTGAATTGCAATAAAAAAATTAAAAATCGAAAGAATATTTTAATCTTTATTATTAACATATAATAATTAAATTTTTCATTATTTATATATAAAAAATCGATTTACCCCTCGTATTTAATGGGAGGGTGGTCTAGCTTGGTATGATTCCTGGTTTGGGACCAGGTGGCCGGGGGTTCAAATCCCCCCTCTCCCATTTTTCAGTTTTTATCATAATCTCTAAATATTTTAAAGCGGACTATGAAACCTCACCAAAACTATAAGGCTGATGGATTTGAAATCAATCCTTTGTTAGAAAAATTAAGAGATTATCCCCAAGCTAAAAAAAGCCAAAATAGTTATTTTAAGAGTTTTGATGGTATAAATATATTTTATCGCAAATGGGTCCCTCAAAATCGCATTAACAAAATCGTAGTTGTTGCTCATGGGATGGGTGGTAATGGCGAGTTTTTTATACTCTTAGCAGATAGGTTAGTTGAGCACGAAATTATGGTAATAGCTCCAGATTACAGAAATCACGGATTTTCTGATGGTAAAAAAGGGGATCTAAAAAATTTTAAACTTTTATTAAAGGACTTATACTATTTTCTTAAATTTATTAAAGATAAGTATCCCGAAACACCTGTATTTTTATTTGGAGAAAGTATGGGTGGCACCGTTTCAATTAATTTCGCGAAGGAATATCTTAATAATTTTTCAAGTCTTTCGGGCTTAATTTTATTTGCTCCAGGAGTTAAAATAGATTTTTCAAAAAAATTTTGGGTTTTAATTTTACTTATTTTTATACCGCTAACATTATTTAGGCTTTTATTTCCTTCTAAAACGATTATTTCCTTAAAGAGTAACGAAGAGGAAGATATTAAAAACCCAATTCATCAAGAATACGATAAAACTGACGAATTGCACATAAAAAAGTTTTCTGTTCGATATATACTTCAATTATTTAAATACATGCGAAAAACACGAAAAGTTGCAAAAAACATTACTATACCTGTAATAATCTTTCAGGGAGAAGAAGATAAAGGAATCTCTCCAGAGGGCGTGCGAGACTTTTTCAATCAATTATCGTCAGAGGATAAACAATTAATATGGGTAAAAGATGGGTACCATACATTATTCATAGACCCTATCTTCCAAGATAAATGGAATACGTTAATAGATTGGCTAAGAAATCATTAAAATTAAATTAAGGTTATAGTTTTGTATACTCTTCGATTTCTATTGATTCCTCTGAATTAAAGTAAATTTCAGGAATTAATTCTTGAATAGTTGAAATGAATGATATCATTATTGCCGGGTTTTCAGAAGTTATTTTGTAATATTTATGAAATCTCCAAATCTTTTTATAAGTGAGTTGATCTTGAAAGAATTGAAAAATCTGTTCAATATCTCCTTTAAAATCTTCATGCCTTTGCACCCAAGCGTAAATTTCGTTTCCATTTCTTTTTTTATTCTGTCTAATTTTTAATTTTAAAATCATAGTGCTTAACAACTTATTTCTGTTTTAAAACTGCTAAATATAACATATTTTTGATTCTATTTATAAAAACAAATAGAAATTTTTAAGGTGAAAATCCTTTAGAAATTAGAAAAGATAATTATAGCTAAAATTATCCTAAAACCTTTTTTAATTCTTTCGTAATCCTATCGACTTTTTTATCCTTTATCCAATAGCGAATTTTGCTCGATTTTAGTAATTCTTGGACTTTGTTATTCAACTCATTTAATTTCTTCTTATCTTCCTTAGTGAGCTGAGGTACTTGTTCTTTTATTTCCTTTTTTATTTTTTCGATATGTTCTTCAACAATTGGTATTTGAACTTGCTCCTTACCTTCAACAATTGCCTTTCTAAGGATTTCTTTAATGTTTTTAACCCAACCTTGAATCCAAGGATAAGTACCTTGCTTTTTTGGATCTATTATTCGAATATCTTTCCTATTAACAATGATCAAATCGTCAGGGCAAGAATTCTCGCACGCTCCACAATAAAAGCACTGATCTTCATTACAAGCAATTTTACCGTACTTTACGACATCTTCAGCGCTCTCTGGGATAAAAAAAGATTCTACGGGGCATATATTGACACAGGCCTTACAACCTTGAGGGTCGCATTTATGTAACATGTTTTTCTTAATAATAACTTCCCCTTCAATGGGAGTGTCGATAGAAAAACATTGATCCGGGCATTCTTTTGAAATTTTATAAAAATCTTGAATATGATTCCTATCTCTAACGGTCAAGCATAATTGACAAATTTCATTATCTTTATCCTCGGTACACTTATTAAAATCGATTGAATAGAATTTGTCTATAGCAGGGAACTCTTCTAAGGAAATCTGTCCTTCAGGTTCGATATTCTCGTGAAATGCGTCGGTTGGGCAAACCACGACACATAGCATGCAATAACAGCATTTATCGTGATCAATAAAGAGTTTAGGGTTAGAATCATCTAAGATATTTTGAGCAATCTCTGGAATTGGTCCTAGCTCTATAGCATCAACGGGGCAAACGAGTTTACATAAACTACATCCAATACATTTTTTAATGTCATAAGTTAATACTTTCTTAACATCCTTATATTTCCAATTCAGAACTAATTGATCTATAGCAATATCTAAGGTTTTCTCGATTTCTTCTTCTTTATCCGCGTCTAGTTTTTCTTTTGCTGAAGATTCAGTAATTTTAATTCTCCCGAGAACTTTGTTAATATTATTCTAATTATTCTAAAGCGTAATAATTAATTAATTTTAACTCTATTAGAGAGATATTATTAATTTTTATCTACGATTTTTAGTCAAATTAATAAGATTTAAAGATGTTTTGGCTTGTTTTTTTGATAATTCTAATGTAATGTAACTATTAATTTATGATATTTTAAGCCAATGGAATTAAAACGACAAAATTACTACCTTTTTCATAGTCTCCTTGAACTTTATCTTCAACCCAAATTTGTCCATTATATTTTTCTATAATTTTTTTTACCAATGATAATCCTAACCCCATTCCGGTGCTTTTAGTATCTGTTTTATATTTTTTAAAAATATCGGTTTTCATTTCATCTGGAATTCCTCTTCCATTATCAATAAATTCTAATTTTAGATAATTTATACTATTTTTTTGATACTTAGATAGCTTAATTATAATTTCTACGGAGGGATTATCGTTATGTTTAACGGCATTTATTAAAATGTTTTCAAATACAACATTTAAGATGTCGTTTGCTTTGATGTTAAATTCTTTACTAGAGGAATCAATTTGAATATTTATTTTTCTATCTTGAAAACTTTTAATCATATATTCTTTTGTCTTTTCTAAAATGTCATAAACATCTATTGGTTTTAGAGTAATTTCAATTTCTTCAATTTTAGAAAGTTGTATTACATTTAGAATTAATCGCGCACCTCTATCAACCTGTTTTTTAATAGTAGTTATTAATTCGTCCAAATCTTCTCTTTTTTCTAGTTCATTTTTAGATAAAGACAAAAGCTCTATGGATAATCGAATATTTTGAAGGATATTATTCATGTCGTGAGTAAAAAGGTCTTTATAAAAACCTAAACGATTATAAGCTCCGTGATATTTTTCTTCTGATTTTTTTAATTCCTTAGTTCTTTCCGTTACTTTTTGTTCTAATTCGATATTAAATATTTTCAATCGCCTTTCGGATTCTTTTAGACTTCTTTCTTTCTTTGAGATTTGTTCGCTTAATCCGGAAACTGCAATACCGATAACTATAAGAAATGATGCTCGAATCCAAATATCTAAGTAATCATCAATCAATATATTCAATTCAAGACAAATAGGAAAGAGTGTCATTAATCCCGCTAAAAATATAGGTACTATTAAACCTTTTTTCTTCCACCAAAGAGATGCTAAAATAATGGGAATATAAAAAAAGTGAGAAAAAACAGTACTCCTATCAAGTATTAAATAAAAATAAAATGTTAAAAAACACGAAACAAAAAGAAATATAATTACTACTAAAAGCTTAATTTTTTCTTTATTATTGTTTAAAATTTTAATTTCTATAATAATCTCAACTCAGGGTTTTATCTTTTTTAAAGAGATTAGAAATCGTTTAGAATAATAATTCTCATTAAATGTATAATTCAATAAAAAAAAAATATTTTCTATTTTTAAAATTATACTTTTTTTTCTATTTATGTTTTTCATGAACTAACAAATC
>JAUWHC010000117.1 GCA_030606095.1 Promethearchaeota archaeon
TAAGACAAAAAATTGAGAAGGGATTAAAAGATTCAAAGGAAGGAAATTTATATACACACGAAGAAGCTAAAGAACGCTTAGAAAAATGGTTAAAATAAAATGGACTAAGCATGCCCTTGAAGAATTGGATGATATTGCAAAAAAGATAATAAGTGGTATAACAAAAGTGTTTGTTGATCTCGGAGTCCCTCTGAAAGTGGTGGAAGTTATCATTCAAGAAATTCCTAAATCTCGTTGGGGGATAGACGGAAAACCCGCAACATAATCTCATCCAGATGAAGGTCCCCCTCAATAAGAAAATAATAAAGCGGGATTCTTCATTGACCTCTAAGGAGTGTTATAATTTTAATTGTTGTCGAGAGTGAAAAATAGTTAAAATGATGATTCTATTTTCACTTTTAATTAACTCATATACAATACGATATTTATAATAAATAAAATTCCGAATGTTAGGATCTTCTAAATCTGGTAATTTTGCATACATTCGAGGAAATCGTTTTAAATCTTCTAGAGCCTCATAGAATCCTTTTAAGAAAGATTGCGCTTTTTGTAATGATGAATTCTGAGAAATATATAATAGAATCTTATCAATGTTATTTTCTGCTCTATGGGATAATTCTATGGTCCATTCTACTTCAGCCATTTTTCATCCATTTTTTTCTTAAATTCATCGAAGTTAATAACATTTCCTTTTTTGCGATCTTCCAATCCTTTTAAAACTTCTTTTTTAGAATAAAGATTATACATAACTTCTTCCATATCCTCTGGATTTGTACTTTCTGGAAGTTCTTTTATAAGCGTTAAAATTTTCTCAATAACAGTTCTACTCATAATTTCTCACAATCAATTTATTTATTCCTAATAATATAAACTCTAATCATTCTCTTAAATTTTTGCTCTAAATAGATCTTGGTGGCGCAGGTAATTTCCGGTGTGACCATAATTCATCGGCAATTTCCACCCAAGCTTCGAAATCTTTGGGATCTTCTGGGAATTTTTTATAGTGCTTTTTAACTTTTTTTGCTTGCTTGTTTACTTTGAATACTTTGTGTAGACTTTTAAAAGAAACCTTGCGTCGTATGAGCCCACCTAAAACTTTAAAAGCCACCTTAAGTATCGTCCCAAAAGACAACTTAATTTCATCGGGATGGGCCGTGTCTGGATCGTCCATCTCCAGTTCAACTATAGGGCGTAAATATCCAAATTTCATAGTAAAAAAATTTAATATCACTAAATATTTCAATTATTTCTTTGGTTTGTCATTAAGATTTTTTAAAAATGAAAAACTTAAGTATTAGATATGAATAGACCAACCTTTGAAAAAGTTGATTCTAATTTTAATTTTCAAGATTACAATTTTGATTGTGGATTAGAGGAGTTAAACCAATTCTTTTACATAAATGCAATAGATTTCATAAAACAAGATTATTCTCAATTATACTTATCAAGAATGAAAGAAACCTCTGAAATTATTGGATTCTTTACCTTATCTTGCACGAATATCTGTTCTGACGACAAAGATCTTAAATCCATTGAAAAAATTGCAAGATACATTCCAGGACTACTTCTAGGCATGTTTGAAGTGGATCAAAAATATCAAGAAAAGGGGGTTGGGACTGATTTAATAAAAAAAGCCGTTCAAATATCATTAAAAACTTCTATGATCGTAGGTTGTAGATGTCTTATTGTAGATTCAAAAATTAATGAACGACTGATTAATTTTTATCAGAAAATAGGATTTGAGTTTGTAAATATCTCATTAGGTTCTGATTTACTTCAGAATTTAAAAAGTAAGAAAACTATGAAAAGAGATACTATAAAACTATTTTTAGATCTTCAAAAACTTCGAAAAACAACGGATTCTTAAAGAACAATTAGCTCTCCGTTAAATCCTCAAAATCATTGGTAAATGTAGAGTAGAATTCCGCTAATTTCTTATCATATTTCGTATTTTCTAATCTGTCTAATAATATGTCCATTTCAGCTTTAGAATCTAAAATTAGATCATCAGAGGTTTTCGTAAAAATGTGTAGTTCCTTAGGTTCTTCTACGATTAATTCTGAAAAATCCTCTTTTTCTTTATACTTTTTATCAAAAGACTCGGTCTTCATAATTCAACTCTATTTAATATATTATTTTCCTATATATTTATTCTTCTATATTATTACAATTTTTTACTGTCTTAAATATAAGTATTTTTTCATTATTTTCTTCCAATTCTATTCTAATTTTTCTCATCATATATATATGGTTAATTTTCCCCGAGTAATGAGGAGGGCACCACGGCTTATACACCAATTATCGGAGAGAATGGGGAAAAACATTTAATTGCAATTTCACCCTGATTTTGTTATTGAGCAATTAAACGAAATACTCAACTTCTAATTACCTTAAAATTTTGGTAAATAGATTAAGTGCCCTTATTTATAAAAAAATATTAATTTTTATATTAGCAAATTGATTTTTATTTACTTAATAGAAAATATCATGCCAACTCAAAAGGAAAATATCATACAAATGATAAAGAATCTTCCTGATGATATAAGTTTGGAAGATATCATCGAAGAAATATATGTAAGACAAAAAATTAAGAAGGGATTAAAAGATTCGAAGGAAGGAAATTTATATACACACGAAGAAGCTAAAGAACGCTTAGAAAAATGGTTAAAATTAAATAAATGAACTGATTTTTATTTAATATTATAAATCCTACGAGAATTCCCCAAATGTCGACAAAAATAGCAGAAGAAGAGTTACTAAGGAAGAAAGTATGGAAAATAATCAATATTACGCAAGCCAACCAATTATTTGTCCATTCAAAGAATTTAGAAATAAAATACTTTAATGAAGATACTCAAAAAGTAAACACAAAATCATTACCTGAAATATTATCAATATGCGTGTTAAACGCCTTGGTTCCCAACTCAGCAATGATTCTAGTCGGTGGACACGGAGGTGGTAAAACTAGTCTGACAAAACTCTTAGGACGCATGTTTACAGGATACTCATTAAATGATATTGAATCTTCAATAATTCGAGGACATCCGCAACTTACCGAAGAAAAGTTAGTCGGAACTCTTAAACTAGGAAAATTAATGCATAAAGGCGAAGAAGAAGTTGTATGGAGGAAATTTGTTACAAAATTTTGGAAAATTATTGATGAAGTCAATCGTCTAACTCCTTACGCTCAAGATATTCTTTTATCTTTGTTAGCAGAAGGCACTATCAAATACTACGACGAAATTAAAACGATTGATAAATTTACTTTATATGCAACAATTAATCCACAAGATGTTGGGACATTTGAATTATCGCGCCCATTTTTAGATAGGTTTGGTATTTCAATTCCAATTGTAATGCCCGCCAGTCACGATTTAGAATTAATTTTGACTGGCAAAGATGAGAAGTATTCGGGTTATGAAGAAATAATCCAAGTTCCTAAAGTCTTGACGATTGACGAGTTAATGGAGATTTGGTATTATGTGAACAGAATCGGTTTTAATGCTGAAGTGAATAATTACATCCACGCAATAATAAGAGAATATACGTTATGTGCGAGGGTAGATAAGGGAAATTCTGAAAATCTCAAACCAAGCACCGGTTTATGTTCGGGTTGTCACTTTAATACCGGGCAAAATGTATGCAATAAAATCGAATCAATATTAAGCGTAAGGGTAGCAAAGGATCTTTTGAGATATTCGAAAGCTCTAACTTGGTTGTTAGATCTTGAAAAGATTGATGTTAATATCGTCAATACTATAGCCCCTTATGTTATTTCTCATAGGGTTATTTATTCTAGAAGGGAATTAGAAAAATCGCCGTATTGGGGGAGCCAATATGAATTCTCAAAAAACATTTTAAATCAAATTCAGAAGCGATTTATAAATCGCGAAGTTTGTTATCAAATAACTAAACGATTTAGGGATGGAAATTCGGAAAAAGAAGATTTAACTACGCTTAAGAATTATCAGAAAAACGATTTAATCGTTAAATACGATTTGATTCCTTTTGTCAATTCAATTAAAGATAAAAAGTATTCTAAACTCGCCCAAAAAATAAATATCGCCTCAAAAAGTGGAGACATTAATACGCTTGCGAGTATTCGTAATAGTCTAATTGAAGATATAGATTTCTCTAACAGAGCCTATTTAATCAATTTATGTAATCAAGAATTATATAAACAAACAGTAACAGACTACATTTTTAAATATATGAATAATAAAGAAATTTGGGCAGATATTGCGAGCGAATTTCCTAAATTGGATAAGCCATTACAAGAAGCTTTTAAAAGAAGACAAACGAAACAAATTAGAGCTGAAGATTTATTAATCGAAATTAACGTCACAGGGACTAACGATGACTCCTTAGTCAATATTCAAATTTCAGGTGGTTCTGAAGCCTTAAAATTAAGGGAGATTTTAGACAAATTAGATTTTATTCATAAGGAGGAATAAGATATAGAAATTTTTAAGATGTCAAAATCTAGAAAAAAGAGAATAAGAAGCGCGCCAAAAAAAGATTTAGTTCAAAAAGAACAACATATCATTGAATTAGCGAAAATTGCTTGGGCTAAAACGCAAAGCGAACTTTTTTTTCCTCCTTTAGATACGCCTAATTTTATATTCGATTACTCAAATTTAGAAGGATTCTACATAGATCCTCAAGACAAATGGCAGATTACTATGAATTTAGCAAATACGCCTATTTTCATAGAAGATATAGACTATATCAATTACTTTCGTGCTATAACCCTCCATGAGGTCTCCCATTACCAAATTATTCCCTATGACGGTTTAATAAACGCTAAATTACTTAAAGCGGCTCTAAAATATGTTAATGAGAATTTTGCTCCGATAGTAGTTAATGTGTTCGCGGATTTTATTATTGACGCTAAACTTCACAAAAAAAACCCCGATTTGATTTCCTGGGAGTTGAAAAAGACTTTTCAGCACATTTTAGACAAAAATCAAAATAACATGAGTAACTTTTCCAAATTCCTATTTCGGTCTTATGAGATGCTCTTAAATATAAAGTTTGCTGATAATGGCTCTTTCTCCAGCGTGGAAAATGTGGCTAAAAAAGTAGTGAATGTCGTGAAAAAGAATTTTGAAGATGAGACATTATGGGAAGAAAAAGTATCTAAAATTGCTTATCATTTAAGATCACTGGTTAATAATACATTTGCTATGGTTGGAACTGGTGTTCGACACGGTAAAGAAAAAGCAGAGAGGAAATCTCCGGACGGAGGTGGGTCAAAAATCGAGTTTCCCGAAGACATCTTAGAAGTAATGGATAATCCATTAGAAAATAAGAATTTAGATAAATTAAAAAAAGATAATAACGATGATTTAAGGCAAAAAGCAGAAGATTTTGCTAAAAAAACTCCTTATTCCGAATTTGGAGCTCCTGCCGGCCAAGCTGGGATATTAATTGATGGAAATCCTTTAGCTACTTGGTATAGAGGTTTAGCTAAAGACTTAATTGAAATTAAAATATACGAAGAAAAACCGGGAGGACAAATACCCGTTTATCCCGAAGTTTGGCGTTTAGGAGAACCAATAGATGAGCTAGATATTGTCCAAACCCTTCTAAATAGCCCTGTTATTATTCCAAATATTACAACACGAAAATGGGCGAAAAAAATTGGACAAGGGCATTTAATGGAAAAAGAAATTCCAGATTTGCTAATTGTAATCGACTCTTCTGGATCTATGAAATGGAATTACCTAGCAAAATCTTCCAGAGGGATTTATCACACCGCTCTGTTAGCTTCTTTTGCAGCGCTTCATTTTGCTGCAAATAAAGGCGTTAGGTTTAGTATAATTAATTTTTCTAATAGAGCAGATATATGTGATTGGACAAGCGATTACCAAAAAGCAGAAAAAGTTTTACTCAGGTATCAAGGGGGAGGAACGCAATTACCCGTTAAAGCTATAATTAAACAGAGCGAAAAATCAGAAAGAGAAACTCTAATTTTTATTATCACTGATTTTGGAATTTACAATTGGGGTAGTGCTAAAAAGACCCTTTTAGATTTATCCAATAAGGGACACAAAGTTGTAGGTTTTTTTATTGGCGCCTCAAAAATACCACAAGAGCGATTTAAAAATTTACTTAACAAGATAACATTTTATGCGATTAAAAATAGTAAAGACCTAATCAATTTGGTCATAGAAGAAGTAAAGAAGTATTATTTGTCGTGAAAGTTTGTTGTAAGAACTGATTTAAAAATATTTGTTTTCAACGCTGTTTATTCATTTCCCGCAAATACTGTTTCATAAAATACCTTTGGCTTTCACAATACATTAATCTTTGATTTTCGTTCAAATGGGTGCATCTTTGTAAGACTGTCTGAATCTCTTCAAGCAATCTCATATTAGCTCTCTTAGCTCTTTCGGGTAGTTGCTTTAACTTAACCTCAATCTCTTTTTCGCTTATTTCTTCCTGAAACAAATCTTTAAGATTGAGAACTGGTTCCGAATCACTTAACCTTGAAATTATCATAATTTTATTCCTAAGGAACTTTGGATATGATTCATTCTACTTCACAAGATATTCAGATAATAGCTGTGAAATATCAGCATATATATAAAAAACAGAATTCTTCTTCTTTTGAAACTAAGTGATATGCACGTAATATTTCGTCTGTTTCGTTTTTTATAAACTTAATAAGCCGACTAATTAGATCTTACCTAAATTTGTACAAAAAGAAATTAGTTTAACAATAATGTCAAACTATAATAAAGTTAGACTTAAAAACATAAAAAACATTCCAGCTATAAGTCCTAAAATAGAAAGATTTTCGTTTCCAAAGGTGCGAGAGGCGGGTAATAATTCGTCTAACGAAATATAGACCATAAATCCACCAGCAATTGCTAACATCACTCCTAATAAAAAGTCATTGACAAATGGGAAAAGAATTAAGCCAAAAATAAGAGCCCCTATTGGTTCACTTATTCCAGAAAAAAACGACCAAAAGAAAGCCTTTTTTCTACTTTGAGTTGAGGTGTATATAGGAATTGCTACAGCAATACCTTCAGGAATGTTATGGAGTGCGATAGCAAACGCCAATAAGAATCCAAGTTCAATATCCTTTAAGGTTCCTGCAAAAGTAACCATTCCTTCTGGGAAATTATGGATGAATACCCCTAACGTAATTAATAGGAAAGTTTTTTTAAAATTAGTGTTCTCTTTGTACTTTTCCTTTTTTTCTTTTGAAATTGGTTCTTCAAATTCATAAATATGTGAAATTGAGATGTCAATTAAGAACATTAATCCCATCCCTAAAAAGAAAAATAAATGCCCGAAAATAAACCCGCTAGATTCTATTCCTTGCTGTAATAATTCTACAAATGAAACAAGGATCATTACTCCAGCTGAAAACCCCATAATAAGAGAAATAAATTTTGAGCTAGGTTTTTTAACTAAAAT
>JAUWHC010000243.1 GCA_030606095.1 Promethearchaeota archaeon
GTAACTATGTCCTTTTTCATCTGATTTATGACAAAATATACAATAATCGAGAACAGAAGGGTTTATCTTTGATGCGACCAATAATGCTGAGGTTACTATGAATCCATCTATTAATATGATCATATTCAATTCTGCAGCTTGAAGCATCCCTCCACATATCATAGCAATTTCAAATCCTCCAAAAGTAGATAAAACAGAAAGTGGATTACTTTTCTCAATATTTGGTATGTGCTTTTTAATTGCCTGTTTCAATATTTGTGTCTTTCTTTTTAAATTGGTATCATCTAAACCAGTACCACGTCCTACGCAATTTTCGATAGAGATATTGCAAAGAATAGACATAATTATTGATGCAGAAGATGTATTTCCAATCCCCATTTCTCCAAATCCAATAATATTACATCCTTTTACTCCCTGTTCCTTTACAATTAGAGCGCCTTTAGATAAAGCATTCTCGCATTGTACTTTATCCATAGCTGGAGAATTAAGAAAATTTTTTGTTCCCATTGAGATTTTTGCATTGATAAGATTCGGAGTATTACTAAAATCAAAATTAACACCTGCGTCAACAATTTTTAAATAAATATCGTTTTGTTTGCTAAATACGCAGATTGCTGCTCCCCCACTTAAAAAGTTTAAAACCATTTGATGTGTTACTTCTTGGGGATAAGCACTTACTCCTTCAGAAGCAATGCCATGATCCCCTGCGAACACAATAATTGTAGGATTTGTCAGTTTAGGATTCAGGGTATTTTGAATTAACCCAATTTTTAGAGCGATAAGCTCTAACATACCCAAAGCACCAATGGGTTTGGTTTTTGAATCAATTTTGCTTTGTAACTGAGGAATAAGCTCTTTTGATGTTGATTTTATGTTAAATTCTTGCATGTTTCAATAAAAATTTTTTGATTTTAATAGTTTCTTAATTATCTAATCGTGTAAAAAGTAATGAAACTGACAAAAAAATAATTACCAATTTTTTTATTTTTCCATAAGATCGTGGAAAACCAATCCGCTTAATAATTTGGGGTCAAACCAAGTTGATTTTGGAGGCATGACACCACCAGCAGTGGCAATCTCTTCTAAATCTTGTATATTAACAGGATAAAGATTAATTAATAAATAATTTCCTCTCTCAGTAATATATTTTTCCATCTCATTTGGATCTTGAATTCCGCCTAAAAATATAATATTCTCATCAGCTCGAGGATCAATTATTCCTAGTATCGGATTAAATATTTTATCCTGTTGAATAACAACATCTTTCGAAACATCTTTTTCTTTCATAAGCCCATTCTTCTGAAATTAAATTTCATCTTTCTGATGAATTATATTAAAAATGTGCTGTCAATGATATTTTTAATAGGATAAAAAATAGTTAAATCTCCATTCCACTTAATTAAGATGTTTTTATATATTTTTTCAACTTTTAGAATTACTTTTTTTAGATTATGTTTAAAATATTCCAATTCCTCTTTACTAATTAAAACTCCTGTAACATAACTACCAGAAAAAATATTCACTACTTTTCCTTTTTTCTTAATTATAGAAATTTCATTTTCATTAGTGCGAATCAATTCATTAAGCATGGTATTAACAGAAGCTAATACTCCAGATATAAATTGACTACTCAAAGTTTCTGTATTATCAGTAAAGGACTTATCAAATAGGCAAACCCCATCTTTATTCATAATGTATATACTTTCAATTTTATCTTGCCAATCAAATTCAAAAAAGGGAGGAATTTTTCTGAAAAAAAAGAATATTAAACCTAGAGCTATTAATTGTAGGATAACCCCTATTAACCGAGATGTAAGGCCAAAAATGTCGGAAAACATATCCATCGAAAGAATAAATCCTCCCAAAATAAGCAGAATTACTAAAGTCATTTTTAAACCTCCTTTAGGAAGGATTTCTTGATTTTTTATTTTTTTATTAAAATCTTTAATATATACTACAAAAAACAAGATAAACAAAGGCCATAAGAGAATTGAAAGAGAAATGAAGATTTCTAAATTAGAGAGAAATAATATTAAAAAAATGCATAATTGAATAAAAAAACACGAAGAAAAAAAGTATTTTTTAAATAAGAATTTTTTATTTTTTTCCATGAAAAATGTAAGAAAAAAAGTACCTATCATTATTGAGAGAAATCCAAAATTTAAAAAAAGATTTTTAAAGCTCCCAAATGGCCAAATAAAAAAGGGAGAAATGATAATATCCGTAGAATAGTAACCGCTTATTAGAAAGAAGAACCTCATTAACGACAATCCGCAAAATAATGCGAAAAATCCTAAATCTTGCGAATTTTTAAGTCCATTTGGTTGTTTTTTATATTTAATTAGAAATAATAACCCTAACTCAAAAGAGGTAAAAGTAAAGACCCATTCCATTATTAATGATACAAATCTTAATGGACCCGTTATAGGAAACTCAATGAATATTATATGGATCAACCTTCTTTCATTGTTGTAAAATTCTATTCATAATAGTATTAAAACTTCCAAACAATCTTTCTTGTTCTTCCTTCAGACTATCTAAATTTAATAAAATCTCTTCAAAAAAAGCCTCAAACTCTATTCTTATAGATTTTAAAAAGTGATGGGAACTAATTAAATCTTTCTTTACTACCAAAATATATGTAATATAAGATGGATTCGTTCCGTATTCTAAAAAAATATGAACATTATCTTTTTTAATTTTATTAATTTTTTCATTTCTTATACCAGTAATAATTGTAATAATACTTTCAATTCCAATTATTCCTCTAGAAAATAAAGCATCACTATTATAGGAATGATTTTTATTTAATTTTTTATTTTTATCAAATTTCTGAACAAAATTATAATTATAAAGACAACTATAGTTTCGTTGGTTAACTATTAATAATTTAATGAAGTTTTCCCTCCATTCAAATTCATAAAATGGTGGAAAGTTATAAATAGAAAAGGACATAATTATAAAGCCTATTAATAAGATACTTACTCCAGTGAAATAAACAATTTCATTAATAATTGAAGGTAAAACGCCCAATCCTACTAATGTTGCAAAAAATAAAGCAGCAAAACTTACCATTGCTCCAATAAGAAATAATTTAAATTTTTTTTTAATACTACTTGTTGATCTATTAATTAAGATTAATTGAAATCTAATTATGTTTAAACCATTTAGCACAACAAAAATAATACTTACAATAAAAATTGGTGAACTCGTAGAAGGTACTAAGAAAACTAACAAAACTGGTATAATATTTAAAACCATCAAGATTTTAACGACTTTTAGATTAATAATGATTGAAAACTCTTTTTTAATAATAAATAAGGAAACCATTATTGTAGAAAAAAAAGATAAACCCCAACCTATTCTGGAAACTACTTCGTATAATAATCCTTTTTCAATAAAATTTCTTGATATTTGTATAAATAACGGTCCTAAAACTATAAATAAAATAAATGACCCAAATGCTAATAAAACTCTATTTAATGGGAGATTAACGTCTTTTATTTTACGATATTGAAAAAAAAAATAGAAAGCTAATTGAATTCCCATAATAACTGGTGTTAAATAAGCGAGAAATTGTAGTTCTTTACCAATTTCAATTTGAATTAACATTTTTTATATACCAACAAAATAGGAAATCAATACTTAATCTAAGTATTATCAACATTAATATTCCTTAGTAAATATAGATTATAATAGATTTTCTTAAATTCAATAATAAAAATTATTACAGAATATTTAATCGTTTAGATTAAATTAAAGTTTTTTAAAATTTTTCTTACTAGAATTTCGAAAGTTTTTTCAATATTTTCTCCCGTTTTTGAAGAACATTCTATATAATTATATAAATTAAATTGTTGCGCTATTTTTTTTGCTTCTTTTTGCGAGATAACTATTTGATTTTGAAGATCGACCTTTCCTCCAACCATTAGAATAGGAATGTCTTTTCTTTCAGGGGATAATCCTTCTTTAAAAATACCTAGCCAATCTTCAATTCTATTTAATGTTTTATCTCTAGTAAGATCGAACATAAAAATCCCCCCAGATGAGCCTTTTGAATACAAAGGCAAAAGAAATTTAAACATGTCTTCTCCTCCAAAATCCCAAAATTGTAGCACAATTCTTAAATTTTCGATATCTAAAAATTTAACAAAGATTTCTGCACCCATAGTTAATTTAATATCCTCTTCAAAATAACCCGTAAGATAACGGCGAGCCAATGTGGTTTTTCCTACACCACTCTCTCCAAAAATACATATTTTATACGCCATTTCCTCCTTCATATATACCATCCTTTAGGGTCTTATAACTGAATTGAATTTAATAACCTAATATACCAAGTTAGTAATTGGTAACCTTACCCTACTCAAAACTTAAACATCAAAAATAGATATTTGAGTATTTACAAAATTCGACAATACAATAGAAAAAATTTGATTATTTAAACTTTTTTACACATTACATCTTATTATTTAATAATTTAAAGAAGTAAGAACTACCGCAATAATTAATTGTCATAATCATCATTTTTTTTCAAAATTTCAACGATTCTATAATTCTAAAATGATAAAAAAAATTAATTAAATTAATAAATCAAACTCTTATCTTACCATAACAAAAAAAGTCGTATCAATATGGAAAAGAAACGATTAATAAAGGTTATTAGTGAAAAAACAAAATTTTATGGTAATCTAATTGTAGGTTAGCTTTTATAAAAAGTAAATTGACAAGAGAAGGAAGAATATTAACCCAGAAATTAACATCGCAAACCTAGAACTTAATTCAGCTTAATACACTAATTTTTAATTAATTTTGAAAGATTTATTAACATTAATTAATGAACATATCTAACTTAAATTATAATTAAAACCAAAATTATGCAAAAAACAATTTAAAGTGAAAATTATGAAAAAAGTAGCAATTATAGGAGTAGGAATTACTCCTTTTAAAGCAAGATATATGGATAAAACGCATTTTGAACTCGCCTATGACGCGACTAAGCTCTCTTTGGAAGACGCGAA
>JAUWHC010000259.1 GCA_030606095.1 Promethearchaeota archaeon
AACCCGCTGCTCTTGTTAACCATGTAATCAAAGCGGGAAGTGAATTAGCAAATTTAATTTTAAGAGTAGATAGAATTATCAGCGCTAAAGGCTCTAAACCTCCTGGATTATAAAATGTATAATATTTTATTTTTTTCTTAATTTTTTTCTTCTTTTCATTTATTTTAGAACGTTATTTAAAAATTTTTCAATTTATCACCAACTTCAAAAACATTTTTAATAAAAATTTCACTTTTTTATCCATAAACTTAAATTATTTATTAAATTGAATTAAGATGGATGTTACAAAAGATTTTGTGAATTTTGTGGACAGAGATTTAATTTCTCAAGATGATGTTGAAAAATTATTTAATTTGAAGAATGAGCATGTGATAAAGATTATAAAGCAATTTGTTGACTTATGTAAACCTAGTAAGGTTACAGTAATTTCTGATTCTAAAGAAGATATCGAATATGTGAGACAAAAAGCCATCGTTATCAAAGAAGAAACTAAACTTCAGATAAATGGACATACGATTCATTACGATAGCTTTTACGATCAAGCAAGAGATAAAGAAAACACTAAAGTGCTAATTCCTAAAGGCGAATATGGAAGCCCCTGGATAAATACAATGGATAGGGATGAAGGACTTAAAGAAGTATTGGAAATTATGGATGGATGCATGAAAGAAAAAGAATGTCTTGTAAGATTTTTCTGCCTTGGTCCAAAAAATTCTAAATTTACAATCGGAGCTCTACAACTTACGGATTCGTTTTATGTCGCACATTCAGAAGACCTTTTGTATCGTGTGGGTTACGAGGAATTCAAAGATTTTAATGGTTCTGATGATTTCTTTTACTTCATCCATTCTGCTGGTGAACTCGATGGAGATCCTCCAGTTACTAAGAATATCAATAAACGTCGTATATATGTAGATTTACAAGAAGATCGGGTTTTGTCTGTAAACAACCAATACGCTGGCAATTCTTTAGGATTAAAGAAATTAGCTCTACGATTAGCAATAAATAAGGCAAATAATGAAGATTGGCTTACAGAACATTATTTCATATTGGGGGTTTGTCCTACAGGAAAAAATCGCACTACTTATTTTACCGGGGCTTATCCAAGTGCTTGTGGAAAAACATCAACAGCCATGCTTCCAGGACAACTAATTGTGGGAGACGATATTGCGTACCTTCGTATCTGGGAGGATGGTTATACACATGCGGTAAATATAGAAAAGGGAATATTTGGTATTATAAAAGATGTAAATCCTAAAAACGATCCCGTAATCTACGAAGCGCTTATAACACCAAGAGAATTAATTTATTCTAATGTTCTCATAAAGGACGGAAAGCCATATTGGCTTGGGATGGGAAAGGATTACCCTAAAGAGGGCTTTAATTATTCTGGTAATTGGTTTGAAGGAAAAACTGACGAAAACGGGAATAATATCCTTCTCGCCCATCCAAATGCCAGGTACACAATAAATCTTACCGACCTATCTAATTGCGATCCCAAATTAGAAGACCCTAATGGCGTGCCCATTCACGGCATTTTTTATGGTGGTAGAGATTCAGATACAATGCCTCCTATCGTTGAAAGCCTAAGTTGGGAGTATGGAATCTTTATGGGGGCAACTATTGAATCTGAAACAACTTCAGCAACTCTTGGTGCTGTAGGTGTTAGAAAAGCTAGCCCAATGGCGAATCTTGATTTCTTGGTTGTTCCTCTTGGTAAATATTTAAAAAATCACCGAAAATTTGGTAACCGATTAAAACATTGTCCAAAAGTATTCTCCACTAATTATTTTCTTAAAAGTAGAGACGGAAAGTATCTAAATGGCATGTTGGATAAGAAAGTATGGGTTATTTGGGCGGAAGGTCGTACTCAAGGAGACTTCGATGCGATTGAAACCCCGATTGGACATCTTCCAAAGTATGACGATCTGAAAGCATTGTTTAAATTAGAATTAGATAAAGATTATTCTCAAGAAGATTACACAGCGCAATTTAAGTTAAAAATCAAAAAATTGCTTGGTAAGTTGGATCGCATGGAGGAAATGTATAAAGTAGCAAAAGATATTCCAAAATTTTTCTGGGAAGTACATTCTAAACAAAGATCGGAATTAAATAAATTACTGATAAAATACGGTAAAGATGATATCTTACCCTCTGATTTTTTGTAAAAGTAAATTAATTATCAAAAAACAGATTATATGGTTAAAAAATAAAATTCAAACTTTATAATAAGAGTTTTAACCCTTGTTTTACTTTATAAGTTTTTTTGAGCCTGTCAACCTCAATAAATCTCTTTATTTCAAGGTTGTTTAGCAAATCTCTCATCTCAATAGGATTTTTTTCTAACTTTTCAGCCAATCCTTCAATATTTGTTTCATATGAACGAAGTACTGTGAGAAGGGAAGAATAATTATCGTAAATCAGATTTACAAGATATTTTAAAGATTCTTTTAAATTTTCTCCTGTCCTTGTGCTTGTCGGAAAAACCACAGCGTCGTCACGTAAGTAATTCTGTGATCTTACCACCTCAGAGTGTCTCGTACCAGCAATGTCTTGCTTATTTGCTAAATAAACTATTGGCGTATTCTCCCCTATTGTTTTTCTAATGGCATTTAATATGATTAATGCATCTTCATCTTTTTCAGGATGAGCCGCATCAAAAATGAAAATAACCCCATCAGCCCCTTGAATGATTACATCTCTCATAACTTTGAATCTTAATAATCCAGGAGTTCCAAATAGAAAGACATCAAACCCATTTAATCTAACAATACCTAAGTCCATTCCAACCGTATAAAACTTATTATCCCTAGCTTTTGCTTCGACATTTAAAGCTTTTTCGTCTAATTTTCTGATAAAACTTGACTTTCCGCACTGGAGAGGGCCGGAGACAACTATTTTCATGATTTTCCGCACATTTTTAGAATCCTACAGGTACCAATAAAGCTTTTGTCGGATTCTTATTGTATTAATTGTTTATTATTTGATCATTAACTCGTTTTATATTATTATATTGATTAATATCTATATAATATGACTTTGTAGTTTTAGAAAATATTAAATCGATTTCTGCAATCTTCTATTATTTTTTATGACATTTTGATAAGCACTATCAACTTGTTATTATTTAAAACTTTTTTTTACTATTTAAATATTTGAAATCTTAATAATCGTAAAATTAACGAAAATGTCATCAATCTTCTTAGAGAAGAAATGTTCTATTGCCAAATTGACACTTTTTGAGCAAAAATTTATTAAAATAAGAAAGAATTGTTCATAATTTTGATCAATAAAGCTTTTTTTTAGTAAATTCTCAACATAAAACTTATCATTTTTGTTAAAGAGAGAAATATTTATATATACTTTTAACCTATTTAGTAAATTATAAAAATATAAGTTTTTCAATTAAACAATTATTTTCAAAAAGGACAATTAATTTTAGATAAGCAACGAAAATTAATAAAAAAATATAAAAAAAATAATCAAAAACTGAAGAAATATGCCAAATAGTAATATAATGGTAATAGGAGCTGGAATTTCGGGAATTGAAGCCAGCCTCACTTTGGGTGAACAAGGTTATAAAGTAATTTTAGTCGAAAAAACATCCTCGGTCGGTGGACGTATGGCTCAACTTGATAAAACATTTCCAACCTTAGATTGTTCAATTTGTATTCTAGCACCAAAAATGGTGGAAGTAGCTAGACACCCTAATGTAGAACTTCTCATGTATTCGGAAGTTCAAGAAGTATCTGGCGAAACTGGTAATTTTAAAGTAAAGGTCGTTAAGAAAGCACGATATGTTGATTGGGATAAATGTACAGGTTGCGGCACTTGTATGGAAAAGTGTCCCATGAAAAAGATTCCGAGCGAGTTCGAAGAAGAAATGGGAAATCGCACAGCAATATATATCCCTTTTCCACAAGCCGTACCAAGAAAGGCAGTCATTGATGCTGAAAAATGTCTATATCTAACGAAAGATGCGTGCCAAATATGCGAAAAAGAGTGTGAAGCTGAAGCTATTACTTGGGATATGAAAGACGAAGTAGTTGAGTATGATGTGGCATCAATAATTGTTGCTACAGGAATAGACCTATTAGATCCAACACCGATAGTTAGGTATCATTACGGAGAGTATCCTAATGTTATTACTGCAATGCAATATGAACGTTTATTAAGCGCTTCTGGTCCTACTGAAGGACAATTGCTTAGACCCTCAGATAAAAAACATGCCCACGAAATTGGCTTTATTGGGTGCGTTGGTTCTCGAAATGAGGATTTTTGTGCTTATTGTTCGAAATTCTGTTGCATGTATATGGCCAAAGAAGGGGTTGTCACTCGAGAACACGCTCCAGACACAAATGTGACGATATTTTTCAATGATACTCGTGTGATCGGAAAAAATCAAGAAGAATTCATTGAAAGAGCAAAAGACGAATACAAATTAATTTATTATCGTGGCATTCCTGGTGATATTCGAGAAGATCCCGAGAATCATAACCTTTTTGTAAAACACGCGAACCTAGATACGGGAGACGTTGAAACTAGTGAATTTGATTTAGTAGTGTTGGCAAACGCAGTGATCCCCCGTAAGGGAACTGAAAAATTTGCCGAAATGTTGGATATTGAAACAAACGAATTAGGGTTTTTTAAAACAAAAAATTCGACCGAAGATCTACGGTCTACTCGG
>JAUWHC010000182.1 GCA_030606095.1 Promethearchaeota archaeon
TAATTATCTTCTTTCCAAGTTTCTTTAACGAAATCTTGATATTTGTTTTAACTGTGGTTTTATCAGGGTTAATTGGTTTTATTGACGACAGAATTAAATTAAGATCGAGATATAAACTAATATTAACAATCTTTACGGGAATCTTGATTTTTCTGGCAAATTTTTTTGGTTATATTAAAATTGAATCCCCTACAATCCCTTTCCTAGGGCAATTAAGATTAACGATTATTTATCCTATACTTGCGCCTATAATTGTCGCAGTATTTGCAAATACAGTGAATATGTTAGAAGGATATAATGGTGAAGGGTCGGGTACATCCATTATTGCACTATGTTCCTTGTTTGTTTGTTCAATAATATGGAATTCAGCAGAAGGAGTTTTATTTACCGTTATCGCTTTAGCAATTCTAATTCCATTTTACTTATATAATAAATTTCCTGCAAAGATCTTTCCTGGAGATGTTGGAACGCTAAGCATTGGCGCTTTATTTGCAGGTATTGCTTTGTTTGGCTCTCTTGAAGCAGCAGTTTTTTGTGCGCTTTTAATTCATATTTTTAATAGCTTTTATGTTCTATATTCAGTAAAAGGATTTTTTGAGAGTAGTGAAATTCTAGAAAATAAGAGCGATATTATATTGTTAGAAAACGATTTTATAAAAGCATCCGATGAGAAAGACGCCGCTTTAACTTTACCAAGATTAATCTTAGCGAAGGGACCTTTAAAGGAACCAAAATTAGTTAAAAATTTTTACATCATTTCAATTATCTGTGGATTTTTTTCCATAGTAACAACGCTATTAATGGTTTGGACAATTGGAAATCTGGATTTAATTACAATAGCAATTGTAATCGTTATTTTTGGACTTTTATCTGCAATCTTATTATATAAGTTTCCTAGAATAAGAGGAATTGTGTTTCTCATGCTATTTTTAATGATTGTTGGTTTTATTTATCTCGCATGTATTGAATTGTTTATTATGCCGATAGATTTCGTCAACATCAATATTTTAGGCTTTTTGATTCTACCAACTAATATTGTAATCTCATTAATTTTAGTAATACCAGGACTATTGCTATGGTACTATATTACAGTCAAATATTTTTGGTTTGAAATTAATAAAATGAAAAAAGCGCTTTAAAATTAAAAAAGAAAGAAAAACAAATGGTGTTCTTATAAACAACACCAAATTATGGTAATACTCCAGCTCGACCAGGCATTTTGCTCCCTCCATTTAATAATTGTAAAGAATTCAACTCCTTTTTCTTTCTAAACTGAAACCGAGTTGACTACATTTTGCTAAATTGTAAGATCTATTTAATTATATTGAAATATTTTTTTAAACTACTCATTTTAGAAAAGAAAAGATGTGATGTTCTTATAAAAAACATTAATTTATGGCAATAAACCGTCTTCCCCAGGCATTTTTTCTCACTTTGTTTGTTATATGAATTGTATTTAACTAATTTTTTTTTTAATTTGAAACCGAAATGAAACGACATATAATAAAACAGATAATTATTTTGCCAAAAATATATTTTTAAACTACTTATTTTAAAAAAGAATAGTAAATATGTGATGCTCTTACAAAAAACATCATTTTAAGGCACGGGGTTTGTATGACCAGGCATTTTCTCTCACTTTGTTTGTTATGTGAATTGTTTTTAACTTTTTTTTTTTGATTTGAAACCGAAATGAAATGTTTATGTTAAGTTCTTTTAAAACAATTTATTAATTGATAAAATTTATTTAAACCCCTAAAAAAAGAGATTACCCTTTATTTTTCAAAGCTAATGTTAATGAAATTTTTTTTGATGTAATTTTATGCTAAATCAGAGGGGAGAATTGGGTTGATAAGCAGGTCTCGAAAATCCTTAACCGAAGGATAGTTCCCATATTTGTTTACTATGAGTTTGCTTCCTATATTATATGAGAAAGTAGTAGTTGAATGTACTGGATTTAAAAATATTTTTATTCGATTTTTTAAATCTTCTTGGCTAAATAATCCAAAACTGGTTGCGTACCGAATTAATCTCTCTTCACTCCACCCGTCAATAAGAGCGTGATAAGCGAAATTATACCCAAAAAGCGATAGTTTTCCTTTTACTTTGCTTTGTGCTATTAATGCTTCAATAGAAGATTCTTTTGATGAGTCTAGACAAAATTCTCGTAAGCTAATTTCTGCTTGCTCCCGATAGTTAAAAAGCATATTCACTGCTGTATTCGCTATACCTTCGCAAATTATTAACTTGGGCGAATTCAATAGCAGAATTGAGTGTTCAAATTGATTTAACTCGCGATATAATGTCTTTTCTTTAACAACAAATTCTGTGTGATGACCAGGGTATCCTTCGTGAGCGGCAGCAGACAAAAATACGCTCCAATACATGTTATAATTCGGATTAACCTCTATTTGGGAGCAAGAATTACCCAAATACCAATTATAACAAGACCATTTAGCTTTATTATTATTGTTGTTTACTAGCTCTATAATAATATGTTCATTTTCAGGTAAGAGATCGACAAATAATTCTTTAGTTCGCTCTCTCGTGATGTTAAGAGCTTTTTTATATAATTCAAATACCTTACCTTCAGGAACAGTTCGCCGTACTCTTAAATCGTTCATTCTTTTTTCTAAACTTCCAAGACCACCATACGCTGCGTTAAACTCTTCTTTTAAGTTATCTAATTCAGATTCTTTAACTGGTTGTAAGACTATGTCATAAAGTCTTAAAAATTGTTCCTTAAAAGGAATCTCGATTCCATTTAGAATTTCGATCGAAGTCCTCATCGCCGTTAACATTTTTTCTAAGTATCGCTCGCGTTTTTTATCGTATCCTTGTTTAAACAAATCTTTTTGTAAAGCTTTACAATCGGTTAATAGTTTGCTTGGTGATGTTATAGCCTCATTATCAACGATTTTGCGTAATTTTTTTGGACCAATATAAAAATCTACATATCCCTTATTGTGTTTGTCTATGTGAAGTGCTAAATGTAGAAATCTCATTCCAAACTTGGATATTTTCATTTTTAATAACCAAACCCAAAAATTTCGTCTTTGAGAAACTTATCAAAATATCAAAATTACCAATAGTTATTAAAGTTTATATACTATTTTTGATCCTCAAAATCAATAAATGTAATTTTTTAATAGATGTAGGAAATAATAATAAGGAATTCATATTTAAATAAAAATAACAATAAAATTAGGACATAAAGGGTTTTCTGTTGAAAAAAAAAATAAGATACTCGTTATTTATCCTTTACATTTTTAGTTCAATTGGACTATTTTTTTTATTTCAATTCATATTATTTCAACCAAACTTGTATTTAACCTTCAGTGATTGGAGTTTTTGGGTAGTTTTCTTTTTGTTTTTAATTACAATAGAAGAGTTCTATAGATTTTGTAAAAATGGTAAAAGGAGCGAAATGAGCGATTTTGTAGCGCTTTTATTTTTCTTTTTTCTAATTTTCTTCCTTTCGAAAGATGTTTTGACTTCGATTATGGGTGCTTTTTCGATCTATCTATGGTTTGGAATATTTGAATTGAAAGATTACCCCGTTTTAAATAAGATTTTAATAATTTCTTTGGCAACTTATAACATTATTTTCATATCGGGGATAATTTCAAATTTAATAGGAGACCCAATTGTTATTAACACGGCTTTTGCGTTTTCTTTTTGGATCATTCTTGGATTAGGTTTTATATTATTTGGTAGAAAGTATATTATCATTTGGAGGTTTATGTCGCCCCAGTATTTAACTTTATTTCTGTATATTATTGCGTGGTTAGCTATTGTTTTTATAAATCAATATACACCCCTTAACTTCGTTTCACAAAAGGCTTTCCTTTTTAGCCCATTTTCCATTGGGGAACTCTTCATGAATGTTTATGTGATATTAATAGCAATAAATTGGGTTATTTACTTCCTTTCTGGACCTATTTTAGATTTTATGCTTGGCATAAAACCATTTGAGGATAAAAGGTTATTGGGTTTAATCAATGAAGTAAAAACAAAAATTGGAATAAAAGGAAGGGTAAAAGTTGGTTTTGGAAAATATCCGATCCTAAATGCAATGGCATATGGTTCTATTTTTGATAAGAGAATCGCCCTTATTGCGGAAGATTACGAACAAGTACCCGAAGATGAGGTTAAAGGAATTATAGCTCACGAGTTAGCCCATACTAAGGGAAAACATACTTTAATATTAACGTTTATAACAACAGGAGATTTAATCTTTAGGATGTTATTTGGTGTGCCTGCTACATATTACGATTATACATTTGGGAACCCTAAACTCCCATTTATTTCGTTTATTCTCTTAAACTTATTAGTATATCTCATATTGTTTATGTTTGTCAGAATCTTGGAAGGAAAAGCGGATCTAAAAACTAAAAAAATCGGCTACGCAAAAGAACTCGTAAAAGCGCTTTATAACCTAGAAAGTTTTTACGCCACAGGCCGGGAATTTGGCTTAAATACGATGCTTTTGTGCGATGAAAAAATTACAAAAAATAATGAAATTTTAAATTATTTTGACACGGCTGATTACATCAATAGATCAATAATTAAACCAAAAAGACTCTCGCTCGTAAGCAACTTATTAAACTCCCATCCTCCCACTTATCATAGAATTGCAGCTATATTAGACGATAAGTTAAAACCAACAAAAGAAACGCTTTTACCGATCATTTGTTTGAAAAAATCAAAACAAAAATACTACGCAAAAATATTTGAAGACGCGAGAAAAAAATTTAAAGTCATCGCCAACGAGAAGTTTAAAGAATATTTCCATATTGAAGATATTTCTGCTTTTATGCGAAATCTAAATAGAAAAGAATTATATAAGCTCGAACTTGGAAAGGATTACATGTTTAAGAATAAAATTACAGACGAAATTGTTATAGGTAAATTAAAGGATGTTAAATTTAAAGACGATATTTGCGATACTGACGAATATATCGTCAATGATATCAACAATAATAACGAAATTCTTTTAAATTCTTCTTTATACACAAAATCTCGGGTTGATCTAGAAGGACAATATTTTTTAAGAAAGGAGGGAACTTTAAACCTAGTAGATATTGAATTGAACGAGGATAAAAAGAATGGTAAATATATTTTTTTAGATAAAGAAGGTCGCAAGATTTTTAAAAACCTAAAAAAAAAATACCCAATTCAATAGGCTTAATTAAAGAATTTAGCAACAACGATATTTTTTTCATAATAAAAGGAGAAATTAGAATAGTAAAATGCTTAAATGTAAACATCTCGGATAATTTCAAAGAGTCTGAATTATCCTTTAGTGAGATACATCAACATGATGGCAACAAAACAATTCAATACAAATTAAAGGATTTGATCGTTAAACCAAAAAATATCTATATACAAATAAGAAGAAATGAAATGTTCCGAAAATCTGAATTAAATGTAATTAATTGGTTGATAGAAAAACAACTCAGAACTTTCGTTTATCTTAAAAAACCTGTAAATAACCTTGAAATTGGTTATATTCAAGACATTAAAATAAGTATTAAAGATTCAAAAAAAAAATCAAATAAAGAAAAGAGTGAAAAAAGTAATAATATTTCTATGAAAAATATTTTCGGCGAAGATATTAAAATTCCATATAATTCATTGGAAGTATTATTATTCCAATTTAATACTGCAATTATTCAAAAAAAATCAGAAACGAGCTTGTTTAGCAAATTAGGATATTTAATAGTGAGAAAATTTAAACCAGAAAAAATATTTTACCTTACTAAAAAAATTTAATTGATATGTTTTGTTTAACACCTTATAATGACAAGTAAAATTAGAAGTATCATAGACCTTTTACGCGTAAGACAGTACTATAAAAATGTTTTAATATTCGTTGGTGTGTTTTTTAGTAAAAGAATATTTGAAATTGAGCTTTATTTTCCTCTCATCTTAGGTTTTATTTTACTATGTTGCGCTTCTTCTTTCAATTACATTATAAACGACATACGAGATGTCGAACGCGATAAAAAACATCCCGAAAAAATGAAAAAAAAACCGCTTGCTTCTGGAGATTTGCCGGTGTATTTTGCCGTATTATTATTATTAATCATATCAGCATTTATGATCTTCTCCCTCGTATTTTTAATACC
>JAUWHC010000184.1 GCA_030606095.1 Promethearchaeota archaeon
ATACCCATAAAGGTTACCTTCTGGTGGAATGTATTCGTCAAACCCTGGAGCTAATATTATTGCACCAACATTAATTTCGACTTCCTCGTCTTTTCTATCGTATTCTATGGCTTTTGCTTTGCAGACTCCTTGACATATTCCGCAACCTATACAATATTCTTTATCAATAGCAAATACTAGAGGTACTGCTTGAGGATATTTAACAGATATTGCTGCGTATTTCGCTAATCCTTCATTAAAGACATCTATCGCTTCAACAGGACATTCACGACCACATACTCCACAGCCAGTGCATTTTTCAGGGTTTATATATAGCGATTTTTTTAATACTTTTATTGTAAAATTTCCAGCTTCTCCTATAACATCTTGAATTTCACAATTTATACTCAAATCTATGTTCTGGTGTCGCCCAGTTTCAACTAATTTAGGACTTACAATACACATCGCACAATCGTTCGTAGGAAATGTTTTATCCAGTTGTGCCATTACGCCACCAATGCTCGTCGTGGATTCAATCAAATAAACTTTATATCCCGAATCTGCTAAGTCTAACGCCGCTTGCGAACCTCCAATTCCAGCTCCTACAACCATTACTGCCCCAATTTTATCCATATTCTTATCTCCTTCATATTCTCATAAATATTGGTGTATTTCCTTTAATCTCTTGAAAGTCAACTTGACCGCGAGTTTTTAAAGTTATTACATGCTCTAAGACTATACTCGGATCAATATTTAACTCGTCCGCTAAATCTTTTATAGAATTCGAATCTTTTTCTAAAGCAATTAAAACTCGGTGCCGCCCTAATTCATCTTTTATCGCTTTATCCATTAAAATATTAAACCTCTGCTCAATGATTTGTTCCCCATAGACATTTTCACTTTCAAGTAGGGTTTTCTCTCTTCCTACTAATGCTCGCATCCTATTACTACCCGCAGCCAATTTTATTGCTTTGAGTTTATTGAGTATATCTTCGTCGGGATTCCCCCCACTTAGGGGTGAAGGACCTAATTCTTTAATGTGCTTGATGAATTCGGTTACAACCTCACCAAATCTAATACCTTCCGAAGCAGAAACCCAATCTAATCTCACTCTTTTATCAAAGTTAATATGTTTAAGAAATTGTTGGGTCATATCAAATTTGGTTATTGCTTCGTAATTTCCTTCAAGATAATGGCAATCTCCGGGGTGGCATCCCAATACAAATACTCCATCGATTCCTAATTCAAAAGCGTGAAAAATAAATTTGGGGTCAACTCGACCGCTACACATGACTCTAATTACTCGCATATTCGTAGGGTATTGAATTCTGCTAACACCTGCTAAATCGGCACCAGCATAGGAGCACCAATTACATAAAAAACCTAAAATTTTGGGTTCAAAACTCATCTCTATTGACCTCCTAAAGCTTCAATTTCAGAAAAAATTTGATCATCTGTAAAATGTCTTATCACAATTGCTTGATTCGTACATGTTGCACCACACACTCCACATCCTTTACATAACGCTTCTATAATTTCAATCTCATCCTCTTCATTTTTGATAATTGCATTAAAAGGACAAACTTTAATACATATTTCGCAACCAGTACACAGACTTTTATTATATTCGGGTAAACTTGATGTCGCTCCTTCTACTTCGAGCGATTCATGAGACAAAACTCTGCTAGCCCTAGCCGCAGCAGCATATCCTTGAGTAATAGCTTCTGTTATATCTACGGGCCATTTAGCCGAACCTCCAATATAGATCCCATCTGTGGCAAAGTCGTTAGGACGTAGTTTTACATGTGCCTCCAAAAAAAATTTGTTAGCTTCTAAAGGGACCTTTAGCATTTGAGCAAGTTCTTTATTATCGTTATTCGCAACTAACGGTGTTGATAACACAAGTAAATCATATGGAAGGATTAATTCTTCCCCCATATATTCGTTAAATACTTTTACATGGTCTTCTTCTACAGTTGGTATTTTATTAAGACTATATTTAATAAAGAGCACGCCTTGTTCCCGTGCGTCTCTATAATATTTCTCGTAATCTGTTCCAGGAGTATATAAATCTCTAAATAAGATCGTAATATTTGCTCCAGGATTTTTTTCTTTAATAATTAAAGCATTTTTTAAAGCCGTCATGCAACAAACGCTTGAACAGTATTGGCGTTCGTCAATTCGGGAACCTACGCACTGTATCATTACAAAATTATTTGCTTTTACATCGTTATTTATAAATTTATGCTCTAATTCAAATTGCGTGATTCTTGTTTTACCGTCGTACCCATATAAATCGGTAGGCGTAAAAAGCGAAGAACCTACAGCAACTATTATAGCACCTACGGATAATTCAATATTTTTTCCGTTTTGTTCTACTTCTACCTCGAAATTACCCACAAATCCATCAATATTTTTAACTATAGTAGATGTTAAAACTTGCAAATTTTGAGCATTTTGTATGTTATTTTTAATTTTATCTAAAAAATCTGAAGCGTCTAATTGATGAGGAAAGAGTTTATGTAGCGTATTTAACCTTCCTCCTAATTTATCTTCCTTCTCAATTAAATAGGTTTGAAATCCTTGTCTACTTAAATTAAGAGCTGCACTCATTCCAGCGACACCTCCACCAATTATTAAAGCGGACGGATTAACATTTACCATGATTATATCGAGTGCTTCAAGCTTTACAGCTTTAGCAGTTCCCATCCTAATTAAATCTTGAGCTTTCTTATAAGCTTCCTCAGGCTGTTTTTGATGTACCCAAGTACATTGATCACGAATATTAACAAAGTTAAAGAGATATTTGTTTAAGCCCGCTTCGGAAACGCAATCTCGGAATAAGGGTTCGTGAGTTCTTGGCGTACAAGATGCTACAACAACGCGATTTAAATTGTGTTCTTCGATTGCCGCTTTAATACTCGCTAAACCGTTTTCTGAACAAGTATATAGGTTATCCTCAGCATAGGCAACACTTGGAAGACTTTTAGCTTCTTCAGCTAAAGTCTTGCAGTCTATCAAACCACCTATATTAGAACCACAATGACACACAAATACTCCCACCCTTACATCTTCAATATCTTTCTTTTCTTCTTCTGACATTTTTTTATCCTCCTCTAATTACTTCTGCTGCCCTTGCTGCCGCACCGCTCGCCTCAGAAACCGAGCGCGGTATATCCATTGGCTCATGTACGCATCCACATGTGAAGATACCTCCTTTACTGGTTTCTGTTGAGTCAAAAGGAGGAGTTTTAACAAATCTATACTCGTTTAATTCAATACCTAAAACTTCTGACATTTTCTCAATTCCTTCTGGTGGGATAATACATGTGGCTAAAACTGCTAAGTCCACTTTTAATTCTATTATTTCTCCATTGTCCAAATCTTCATACGCTATAATCGGATTTTCTTTATTATCGATCGTAATTTGAGCAATTTTACTCTTAATATATTTAATATTATAATCATTTTCGCCCCTTTGAATAAAAGATTGAAAGCCTTTACCCCCTGCTCTCATATCTATATAAAAGACGTACGACTCCAATTCATTATTATGCTCGTAAGCTATCATAGCTTCTTTAGTTGTATACATACAGCAAATTGACGAGCAATACTTTCTACTTCTATCGTTTCGTGAACCGATACATTGCAAATAAGCTATTTTTTTTGGTTTTTCCCCGTCAGATAGTCTTTTTACGTGCCCCTCTTGAGGTCCAGAAGCGCTTAACAATCTTTCGAACTCTAAGGCGGTAACGACATTTCTGTATTTTTGATAACCGTAATTTCTTAAAACCTCGTTATCAATATCTTCGATCAAATTATACCCCGTAGCAACGATAATAGAACCAACATTATTCAATTTAATATGTTGATCTTGTTGCTCAAAATCAATTGCTTCCCTCTCACAAACTTTCTCGCAAATTCTACACGCATTTTTTGTAAACCATAAGCAATTATCCTTATCAATCGTCATTATAGCAGGAACTCCTTGCAAGTAATACATATAAATAGCTCTCCTTTTTCTTAGTTGACGATCGAATTCATCTATTACCCTCATTGGGCATTTTTCAGCACAAACACCGCAATTTATACACTCATCTTCTTTAACGTAGCGTGCACGCTGTAAAATTTCGACCGAAAATTTACCGCTTTCACCCTCCACTTTCTGAACTTCTGAATACGAATAGAGCGTAATGTTTGGATGTCTATAACATTCTGATAATTTAGGGGCTAAAATGCAAATCGAACAATCGTTAGTAGGAAATGTTTTATCTAATTGGGCCATTCTGCCCCCGATATTTGGTTTCTTTTCTACCATATCTACATGTATTCCCATATCTGCTAAATCTAATGCAGCTTGAATTCCTGCGATCCCACCACCGATAACTAAGGCACTCTTTGAGTTTTTTTCCAAATTTCCTTCACTCATTGTTAATTTTTATTTTTAATTTAATGAAGTTTAAACATTGAACCCTATACTTTCGAACAATTCCTTTGGTTTAATTCGATGAAAGTTAAATCCTAATTCTTCCGGTTTAAACCCAAATGATAAAGCCATCAACTCAGACAAATAAAAAATAGGTATGTTGTATTCTGAATTATTTCTCTTGTTAAGTTCTCTCTGATTAAACTCAAATTGTTGATAACAAGCAGGACATACTACAACAACACAGTTAGCGCCAGCTTCATAAATCGCTTTCAATTTGTTGTCTATCATTTGCAAAGATAAATCCCTATCCGACTTATCAAGAGGATTTCCACAACACTCCATTTTTAGCTCATATTCTATGGATTCCGCTCCCATTGTCTTAACGATTTCATCTAAAGTTACCGGTTCAAATGGGTCGTCCCATTTAATAAACTCTGAAGGTCTTAAATAGTGACAACCGTAATGAATGGCGACCTTAAATCCTTCCAAGGGTTTTTCTATGTTTTCTTTAACTTTTTCTAGATTTTCATAAAGAACTTGAGCAAAATGTTTTACCTCTGTTTTGCCCTCATATGTCTTTCCAATCTTCTTTAAATATTTGTTAACTTTTTGCTTAGCGTTTATATCCTTATTTATAAAATAATTTACGCCTTTTAATGTTTCAACGCATCCAGAGCAAAAAGATATGACTCCTCCATTGTTATTGCACAAACTTAAATTCCTTGCCCCCAAAGCTAACCACGTTTCGTGGTCAATTAGCTCAATACCAGTAGGATCAGGACAACAACTAAACCCATCAACATCTCGTAACTTAATACCAAGTTTTTCAAAAACTTTTCGTGAAGATACCTCTAAATAAGGTAGTCTTGCCGGAATAACACACCCCAAAAATAAATCGTACGCCATTTTATTCGTTCCCCCTCAAGATATTTTTTTCAAAATTAGTTTCTCTCATTAGAATTTTAATCTCTTCCACTGACGCGATTTTGATCTCGGGAAGACCTAATTTTTTGCGCCTAGCAACGATCGAATTTGAATAAGGAATGGCAACTCCACTATCAAACACCGCTTTACCCTGAGAGTAAAACGCTTCGGGATATTTTTGCTCTTCAAAACACAAGTTTTTTATTAAAGTAAATATCTCCGTTAATTCTACCTTTTGAGGGCACAACTCAACGCATTTTTGACAAGTCGAACACAACCAAGGGTTAGGATCTTGACTCTCAACTAACTTATCTTTTAACCCTAATATTGCCTCTTCAATTATTTTTCTAGGATTATACTTTCCATTTGTAAGTAAAGCTACAGGACAGCCCCCAGAACACGTTGAACATTGATAACAATAACTTAACGAAGCGTTATGCTTGAGCACTTCGTTTCTAAAATTATAATTTACGACACTCATGTCAAAACCTCTTTTTCTAACCTTTTGTGTTTTTTAATTGTTTAACTAATTTAAATTTTATAAAAAAGAAATAAATGTTTAATAAATTTATCATAATTCTTCACAATTAGAAAAATTATAATGGAAAATCGACATTTCCATTCTAACTTGTTCAGATAATTATTAAATTTGATTTTATTTTTAATTACTCGAGATGCTTTTGAAGATCTATGTAAATTGGTATCTCTTCGCCCTT
>JAUWHC010000339.1 GCA_030606095.1 Promethearchaeota archaeon
GATAGTAGGTCGCATTTTTCTTCTTTAATCACTTTGCTAATTGTATCTGAGTAAGCGTCTTTGAATAGTTTTCTTTTTATTTCGGCATCCTCTTCTCCAAAAATTTTAGGAAGAAATTTTTCCCTGATATCAACCACTATAACTTCTGGAAATAACTTTTTAATATTTTCTCTTTCTTCGACCCCCCTAATTATTCGCATAAGTCCATGATCGATAAAGACCGGAATCGTATTGATGTTTGCTTCTTTAAGCAAAAGATAGGTCGCAGAACTGTCGATCCCTCCAGAAAGGGCGCAAAAAACTTTTTTATCCTTCGCGTGCTTCTGTAAAAATGTTATTGCAACCTTAACAAACTTTTCGGGTTCGCGGGGCGGATTTATTAATCGATGATTTAACATAAAATAAATAAAGTTAATTCATAAAAAAAGCGTAATTATTAATTGGTTATGATTTGCCTAATTTTTTATAGAAGTTATTTGATGTAATATTTGATTCATTTATATTCAATTTCTAAAGAAAATTAAAGGTGTAGCGATTTGTCTGATACAATTTCCCCCGAAATAAGAGAAAAAATTGATTTTGTTGTCGAAAGAGCAATAGTAAGGCTAATCGAAAAAGCTTCAGAAGATCAATCGTTAGAGGCGTTAATAAAAACTCTAATAGTTGAAAAAGTAATGAGTAAACTTAAATCATCAATGAATAGGTATGTAGCGAAAAAAATAGCTAGAAAAGTAGTTGAAAAAATAGTCGATAGAATGTGGGACAGACATAGAGATAGATTAATGACAAAAATCAGAGCGTTGAAATAATTTTCAATTAACTTCCTTTTTCGAAGACTTAACGAGTTCTTTGATTTTTTTCAATATATCGCTGATGATATTCCTCCGCTATAAAAAAATCTGAGACGGGTTTAATCTCCGTAACTATTGGTTTTTTATACATTCCAGCCTTTTCAAGCCGTTGTTTTGCCAAGAGGGCATTTTTTTTCTGTTCTTCGTTATGATAAAATATGACAGATCTATATTGAGTGCCAATATCCCATCCTTGTCGATTAAGACTCGTTGGATCGTGGATGTTCCAAAAATTGTTTAACAATTCTTCGTACGACACAATAGAAGGATCGTAAACAATTTCAACTACTTCTGCGTGCCCAGTTTCGCTCGAGCACATGTCTTCATAGGTCGGATTTTTCAAAGTTCCGCCGCTATAGCCTACTCTTGTTGAGATAACGCCATTAGTCTTTCGAAATTTTTCTTCTATACCCCAAAAACAGCCTGCTCCAAATGTTGCTTTCTCCATAGTTCTATTTAGGATTAAAAAGAGGTTATTAAAAAACAATTGGATAATTTCTTATAAACAAAAATGACTGAACGCAAATATTTTTAAAATGGATATAAATAAAAGAAAAAGTTTTGAAAAATTTTATTTAAGAATTACTTCTTTTGAACTTCTAAATCTTTTAATTCGCGATGAAGTACTTTTCCCACGATTGTTTTTGGAATTTCATCAATAAAATGTACGAATCGTGGATATTTATCGCCTGCCATATTTTCTTTAGCCCAGTTAATGATGTCTTGTTCGCTGATTCCCTTGTCCTTATATTCTTCCTTCAATACGATGTAAGCTTTAATGTTTTCGTTTCCCTTATCATCAATTATTCCAATAACTCCGCATTCTTGAATGGCTTCGTGATAATATAAGAGATCCTCTACTTCAGTGGGGTAAACCGAATGTCCTTTATACTTGATCAAGTTTTTGAGTCTATCTTTTATGACAAAAAATCCGTCTTCATCCATTAAAGCTAAATCTCCCGTCCATAACCAACCGTCTTTAATCGTATTTTTAGTTTCCTCTTCCCGTTTATAATATCCCCTCATCATTTGTGGTCCTCTTACTACTAATTCCCCTACATCTCCGATTCCTAGCGTGTTGCCTTCAGCGTCACATATTTTTGCTTCGGTATTAGGAAATGGCATTCCAATTGTGCCCGGTTTCAATTTGCCTTCGAATGGGTTTGCGGTAACGGCTGGAGACATTTCTGTTAAGCCATATGCTTCTCGAAGTTTTGATCCTGTTAGTTCTTCAAATGTTTTTCTTACATCATCTGGAAGTGGTCCTGCTGAGCTCAAGCAATACTTTATGCTAGACAAGTCATAATTTTCAATTCCTTCATAGATGTTTAAATTGTTATAAATAGCAGCAACTCCTGGAAAGACGGTAACTTTAGTCGCCTCGATGACTTCGATAATTTCGTGAGCCTCTCTGGGGTTAAATACGCACGCTAATTTCCACCCGTTATGGATGCACATGTTCATCATAAACCCCATATATATATGGTAAAAAGGTAAAGCTGCGAGTAAAACCTCTTTTCCTAATTCTTTTTCAACAAACCATGATTCAGCTTGAAAAATGTTAGCAGCAATACTTCCGTGTGTCAACATTGCTCCTTTTGGGAATCCCGTTGTTCCACCAGTATATTGTAGTTGAGCTAAATCGTCTCGAGTGATTTCGACTACAGGCGGGTTTGGTAGAGTTTCTCTTATTAAATCTTCAAAAGGGGGTTCTCCTTCCATTGAATATTCAGGTGGAGCCATAGGATCTGGAGTTAGATAAGGGCCTAAATTGCTATAAAACTTATGTATTACACCAGTATCGTTAATTATGGGATCTACCAATCCCATAAAGCCCTCCCAACCAATATATACCTTTGCGTCGCTATCGATTAGCTGTCGTTTTATCTCTAATTTCTTAAACAAAGGTGAGATTGGCGTAACTACGCCCCCTATTTTTAAAATACCAAAATAGTAGGCTATGAATGCGGGGTTATTAGTAAATTGGATTGCAACGCAATCACCTTTCTTTATGCCAAGTTCGGTTAATTTAGTCGCAACTCGGTAAACAATATCAAGCAACATAGTATATGTGAGTTCGAACCCCATGAAATATGTTACAATGTTATCTGGATAATTTTTCACAGAATCTTCAAGAAAATCAATTAAAGTTTTATTTGGGATATCAACTTTTTTTGGAACACCCTCTGGCCAATGTTTGTGATAAATTTTTTGATCTGACATAATTTTACTTTTATATAATATGTTATTTATTATTTTTGTTATTTAAATAAGTTAAAACTATACTTAAGTACGGAAGAATTATTAACCTATATATTAAGATATTCAGATAAAATTTTTAATGATTAATCCTTTAGAGGATTATTAGTATAATTCGAAGAAAAACTATGTTTTATTATTGTTAATGAGGTGTTTAAAATCGACCGAGAGGGTGCTTTTAAATTATGTATTTTTGGAGATGGAGGTGTCGGTAAAACCACTCTTATTCAAAGATACCTTACTAAACTATTCGATATTGATCTTAAAATGACTATTGGTGCTGATTTTAGTATAAAAGCTTTCGAAATCGAAGGGATAAAAGTTGTCGTGCGTATATGGGATTTTGCTGGAGAGGAACGCTTTAAAGTTCTTTTACCTAGTTTTGCAAAAGGCGCTGATGGGGGGATCTTTATGTATGATATTTCAAGATACACAAGTATAAAGAACTTAGACGATTGGCTCTCAATATTTGAAAGAAATGTGAGAGACAAACAAATAAAAATA
>JAUWHC010000394.1 GCA_030606095.1 Promethearchaeota archaeon
TGAATTAATATGCTTAATAAAAATAATATTAATTGAAGCTCAATGTTGGTTAAATAAAGAATCTGAAAAAAGTAATTTGATAATATTATATAAATTACCCCTCCTATGAAATTTTTTCGATGTGTTTTCCATTTTACTAACGATTCTTCCTTATCCAAGTTAAATTTACGCATAGTGTTGTAATAAGAATAATTTGTATAGAATTGCATTAAAGCAAAAACCAAGGTGGCAAGACTTAGTAAAGCAAAATTTGAGGGGGATAAAAAGATTATTAGCCAAAATACAGATCCTGAAATGCTGAAATAGCTAATTGTATGAATAATGAACATGTACTTACTTTTAATTCTTTTTACTATATTAATCTCTACTATGCTAATAAAAAATAGGACGATTTGTGATGCTAAGAAACTTTCAATTACTCCAAACAAAAGATTAAACATCCCGTAAAATAAAATAGATGTTTCTAAGTACGATAATACCATTAGAATAGAATAAGAATTTTGGATAGTTTGAGCTTTCACTTTTTCTTTAAAAATTCTTTTAATGGAGAAAACAGAATAAAAAGCTAAGAGCGTATTAATTAAAACTAAAAACATTGAATTAAATATATTGAAATCCATAAAAAGTAAAACTGATAAGCTGTAAAAAACTGTAAAGCAAACTTGAAACGTTAAAAAGGATCCCCATAAAATTAAATGTCTGAACTTAAACTTTATTAGATGGTTTATAGCAAACATAATGATGGAAAGAATCATTAAAAAGAAAAATAACGCAGGAAATCCTATAAAAATCTCATTTGAACTTATTAGTAGAGAAGTTATTAAGGAAGAAGTATAAAAGCCTATAGTAAATATAATTACATTTATTAGGACATTTCTAATCTGTATCATGGTTTCATTTAATTTACTTGTGTCATATCGACTTAATTGATTTAAATATGTAAAAATGGCGTATTCAGTATAGAATTGCATGATTAACAGAATTATAAGGTTCAAAAAGAGACTTTCTAAACTAATCGTTAAGAATTGATATAATAGAATAAAAATAGAGATGGATATTAAAATATATGCAAAGATATGAATTGGATATATTATTCTTTTATTAACCTTCTTTATAAAATATAAATCGAAAAATGTCAGGATAAATAAACAGCTAAATGATAATAAAACATTCTCAATCAACCCCAACCCTAAATAATCAAGAGCTATTCCAAAAACAAAAAAAGAAATTTCAAGATATAATAGAAATGCTACTACTGCACTGAATTTCTTCAAATACATGGTAAAATTTTCGATATCAATTTCTATTTTTGAAGATTCAGCGTATCGTACACTGAGTAATGTTAAAATAGACCATAATATCAAAAATTCGAGAATTTGGTAGAATATGCTAAATGGGCTAATAGATGCAATAAAAACTGAAAAGTAAGTTGAATTTAATAAAAAGCATATTAAATTTAGAACTTTAATTTGATTTTTATCCTCAAAAAATTTCATAATATTATAGGATTTTGATTCGATTGGAATTTCAATATCGCTATTGAAGAGATTTATAAAAATCTGGAAGAAAAGCGTGTAAAGCATTAATCCTGCTAAAGTAAACAGAAATAAAGGTTGAAAAAGTACAATATAAAATAAAAACTGTAATATAAAAAGTGTGAAGGGAATAGGGATTAAATACCACATTATAAATCGATAATTCCCTAATGAAAAATTAATTAAAAATAAATTTATAGTAATAAATACTGCGGCAACCATAAAAAGTGAATTGGGAAACAACAAAAATATAAATGAAGACATGGAAGATGAAATTCCAAAAGAAAGAATACTTAATGGAATAATTTTTTTCGTTGGAAAGAATAATTTATAGTAATTGAATACGAAGTACGACCCACCAAAGACTGATACCGCTAAAAATAATGGAAACAATCCAAAATCTGGAATTAAGCTAAAAGTAAAGTAGGTTAACGAAGAGAAATTAACTATTAAAATTGTAGAAATTAAACGATTAATGATTGTGTGTTTTAATTTTAGAAGTCTTGATGAAAATAAGCTAAAGGACATGATTATTAACGCTATATTTGTAGAAATATATGGATGCGAGGTTACCAAAAACATAAGATGAAATATTAATAAGAAAATCCCCGCTAATGCAATAGAGTAGGCCAGTATTAATACAACATTCTTCTGAGCTTTTAAATTAGGGAAAAACGAGAGAGTAATAAAAAGTAGGCCACATACTATTGTAATTATTGGGTAATTTATTTCAATTAGAAATCCTACTGTTTCAAATAGAGAAAACAGAAAAATTGACAGGATTATTGAGAATATTATCCATAAGATAGATACTATATTCCACGATCTTAACCTTACTAGAATTGGCATAAGTATTATAACTGAGATTCCAATAGATGATAAATTGCTCAAACCAGGGTTCCCGAAAAAATCATTTTGGCTAAACCAATAGATTAAAAATAGACATAAGCCCCATGAAAGAAATAAAACATAAGTGAAATGTTTCTTAATCCATGTATACCAGAACGGTAAGGATAAAAGAACGCATAGAATCAAAGCTAAAAGATTTGAACCATATAAATCTACACCAAATAAATTTACAACTTTTGTGATTACATCTATACCTGTAAATGCTTCGCTTATCAATGCATAATTTACAATAGGAAAGATTATCCACATTCTATAACCAACTTTCCATATAGCCCATGACAATTTCCACTGATAAATTGCTATTGAAAGATAAAAAAGAACAACTCCTACATTAATACTTATAATTAATATAATTAGATCGAATATCGGAAGCGAGTATACTGAAATCAAGAAGAAATATAGAAATACGGGAAAGGAACTTATATTTGAAGCTAAAACGATGTAAAAAGATCTCTTTCGAAACAATCTTGGCGAATCGTTGTAAAGAAATACAAACGCAAATCCAGACACGCTTAAAGTTAATGTAAAACTTAGTATCGGATTATAGGATGTAAATATATTAGCATTAAAAAAGAATGAAAAAGAGAGAAAACTAATAAGATCAAAAATCGCAAGAAGGACACATGGTTTAATGAACCATTTATAT
>JAUWHC010000069.1 GCA_030606095.1 Promethearchaeota archaeon
ACCTAAGAATCTTGTAGAGCCCTTATCAACAGAGGGAAAGAGTTATTGCGTTTATTGTGGCCAGTTACTTCGACAAGGATCCTTATTTTGCGAAAATTGCGGCTCTAAAATTTAATTTAAGTAATTTTTACTTTAAAAAACAAATTTATTTTATTTTTCTTTTAGTTAAAAACTTATTTGATTCTAAATCTCATTATATTATTTCTTTATTTCGACAGCTTTTACAGACTAATTCTATGTAGTTACAAGATTCTCTCAAGAATAATTTATGATGTTTTAGTTCGCACTCATAGCACTCCTTCCTTCGAAAAAAGAAATTAGGAATAAGATGTTCGTAAGTTTTTATCTTTAGACTATTCATAGGGTGCTAAAAGTCAAAGCTTTTTTTAAGTCCAACCACGGTAGAGATTTTTCATTTGTAAAATATATAATTGGTAGGTTTTATTAAAAAGATAATATAAGGCAAAAGATTTATTATTTCATTCTATTTACTAAAATAAGGATGATCAAAAAATATCATTGAGAAAGTAGAAGGCAACATAATGAATCGACAAAATCGTAGTGAAAATAAAAAGGCGCTGATAGAATTTCATAATGTATCAAAAAGTTATAAGAATACTTTAGCTTTAGATAAAGTTTCTTTCAATATAAACAAAGGAGATGTGTTTGGATATATTGGACCTAACGGAGCGGGAAAGACTACTACAATTAAAATCTTAGTAGGATTAATCAGAGATTATATTGGGGATGTGTATATCGCAGGGAAAAATATATCTAAATCTCGCCAAGAGATATATAAAATACTAGGTTATCATCCACAAGAAGCGGGGTTCCAAAGATGGCGCACTATAAATCACGCTCTAAGAACTTTTGGGCGTTTATCGGGTTTAGAATCAAATCGTCTCGAATCAAAAATTCAGGAAGTTTTAGAATTTGTAAACCTACAAGATGTAAGGTATAAGAAAATAATTCATTTGTCGGGAGGGATGATTCAGAAATTAAGATTAGCTCAAGCGCTTCTAAACGACCCTCAAATAATAGTATTAGATGAGCCCTTATCCGGATTAGATCCGAGTAGTAGGTATCAAGTAAAAAACCTAATAAAAGATTTGAGCCAAAAGGGAATTACTATATTATTTTCCTCTCACATTTTAACTGACATTCAAGATATCGCAAATAAGATCGGTATTGTGAATAAAGGCAGAATTATTAAAATAGGTTCTCCTGATGAACTCCAAAGTGAGTTCCACATAGGTAACATTATTGAAATTGTATATATAAAAGGAGGAAACCCTTGTCCAAATTTCGAGGATATAGAAGGAATAGAAAAAATCGAAAAAGGCGCTTCTAATAAACAATTTGCTCATTTAAAAGTAGATGTTGATATAGACGATACAATTAACAGGATGCTTAGAACGATAACAGAACACAAATGTAAAATGCGCAATTTTAGAATTCTAAAGCCAAGTTTAGAGGAAGTCTATTTAAAATATATTGAGGGTGATGTTAGATGAGTTTAAAGATTTTATTCTTAGACGAGTTAAAAGGATTCTATAAATCAAAAGTTATGATTATTTTGTGGGTAGGAATGCCCTTGTTATCGCTGCTATTCAATTTTATCGTTCCAGACACCGAAGGCATTCCAATCTCTTCTATAGTTGCAATTATATTTTCTAGCATTGGTGGAATGCTTGCTTCTGCTATGTTGAGTACATCTATTGCGAGTGAAAAAGTACGGCATGTTTACGATTTATTTTTAATTAGACCAGTTAGACGTACAAATATACTTTTAGCGAAATTTTTTGCCGTGTATTTGTGTTTAATTATTGCTACAGGCATTTCTCTTGCTATCGGTCTTATTATTGATCAATTAACTATAGGAACTCTTCCTGAATACGTTATAGATCAAACAATAGAGTCGCTATCGATAAGTTTGGCAGCTATGGCAATCTCTTGCTCTATTGGAATATTTTTTGGCGTAATGGTTTCATCTGTTCCGGTTGCAGCTATATTGTCAGTCTATTTAGGCAATCAACTTTCTGCAATTTCTATTTTACCAACGCTCTTCATAGATTTTGTCGATCCTATTATTTTTTCTTTACTTATAGGTTCCATTGTACCAACGATCATACTCACAATAAGCATTACGATATTTGCGCGGAAACAGTTTTAATTGAGCAATAAAATTGATTTTCTTATAATAAATATTCTTCTTTTTTAGCATAACTTACTTTAAAGAGATCAAGCCATTTATTGAATTTCTCTAATCGTTTTTGAAAAGATTTAAAATTCTTCTTGTTTTTAGGCGTCCATCCCGTTTCTGCAATAGCGATTAACCTTGGAAATGCTTGCCATTCTAGAGTTTTCTTATTTTTTACAAATTCCGTCCATAAACATGCCTCAATTCCTAAAATGCGTTTATGATATTTTGCTTCTAATTCGTTCGGAATTGGTTCATAATTATATGCCCTTTCTAAGGGGATTATATTATAAGGGTAATTTAGATAAACCGCTGACATTTCAGAAATTACTACTTTCCTTCCCAATCTTACATGCTCTAATACTTGCTTTAAATTCATCGTCCAATAATGACATATCGCGTTTTCGTTAAGTTTTTCGTTTAGAATTTCATTCCATCCTATTATCTGTCTTCCTTTAGACTCTAAATAATCTGCAATTCTATTCGTAAAATATACTTGTAAATTTTCTACGCTTCCAAGTTCCTCGTCTTTTATACGGGCTTGGCAATCAAGACACTTTTTCCACCTCTTTGTAGGAGCTTCGTCGCCACCAATATGAATTATATTAGAAGGGAATATCTCAATAATTTCGTTTAGAACATTTTGAGTAAATTCAAAAACTTTTTCTTTTCCTATACAAAGTACCTCTTTATGAATCCCAAACCGAGTACTAACTTTAAAGGGTCCACCCGTGCAACTCAACTCGGGATAAGCCGCGAGAGCTGCCGTTGTGTGCCCGGGAAAATCTAATTCTGGAATAATTGTAATAAACCGCTCAGTAGCGTATTGAATTAGCTCACGCAGATCTTGTTGTGTGTAATAGCCCGATACTGGAATTCCATCTAAAGGAACTTTACTTCTTTGATTACTTCTAAAAGATCGTTGAGAGGTTGTTCCCTCCCGTTTTGAGCTGATTTCTGTAAGTAATGGATATTTCTTTATTTCTACCCTCCACCCTTGATCCTCAGTGAGGTGGAAGTGGAATTTGTTTAACTTTAAAAAAGCCATAAGATCAAGTACTTTTTTCACTTCGCTTTTAGTAAAGAAATGGCGTCCTACATCCAGCATCAATCCACGCCACTTAAAACGAGGATAATCCTTAATTACAACACACGGAATAGAGAATTCCAAATCTATGTTTTTACTCCCAATTTTATCGGTTGGAATTAACTGTCGCATCGTCTGAATGCCATAAAAAACCCCATTTGGCGCAGAAGACGAAACCTCCATACGATTTTGTGTAACTATTAAAGTGTATCCCTCGGGGTTTATCTGTTTTTCGTTATTACTTATTTTAAGAATAATTACATTATTACTTTCCTTAGTTTGTAAATCTTCCTTTATAGCAATATTTAATCCGAACATTGATAATAAAATCTCCTTCAATTGCTCAGCAACTTTTTTTAATTTTAGATCTGTCAAAATTAGAGTTTTTTCGTTAAGAATAAATGTGTCCTCTTTTGACGCGATATTAACAGGTTCTGGGATTATTTTAAGCTCTTTTAGAGTCATTTTACGAGGCTTCCTTCGAATTTTTTAAAATAGGATATAGAATTAATAAAAAGATTAGGTTAAAGAATTTTAAATTCCATTAAAATTTAAAGATTATTTTGATTACATCGATTAGTTAGAAAATAATAAATCTTAAAATTCAATTGTACTATTTTTTTAATATGAAAGATAAGGATAAGGGACACCCTTCGGGTGAAGATATTGATCTTAATATTTTAGAAATTCTTAGCGAAAATAGTCGGGAAAATTACAATCAAATCGCTATAAAATTAGGGAATTCTCCAGTAACTATTAAAAAACACGTGGAAGAACTGGAACAAAAGGGTATTATTAAAGGGTACGGGGTACAAATTGATTTTGAAAAATTGGGGTATGATATTATTGCGACAATAGAAGTGACTGTTTCAAAAGGTAAAATGATTGAAGTAGAAACAGATATCGCGGAAAATCCTAATGTTTTTGGGGTTTACGATATCACAGGAGATTACGATGCCCTCGTTTTTGCTCGCTTCAAAACGCGCATGGAGTTAAGCGCTATGATTAAAAAACTTCACTCATCTCCCTACGTAGAACGGACAAATACTCACATCATTTTAAACGTAATTAAAGAAGGAAGCTCGTTTGTTGGCCTTTTAGAAAAAGAGAAAAGAAATAAGTAGATACGAACAAATTTTTATTTAAATCTCCAATTTTCACTTTTATTACTAAATTTGTCGGGACTCTTTTTTTATTATTCTTGAATTTTATATCTATAACTATGAGTTTAGAAATTATCGAAAAAAAAACCCATCTTGTCCTAAAGGAAAAAATTTATATCGTGCCAAATGACGTTTTTTTTAATCTTTCTCACGCTATCATCCCCATTTCAGACTTTTTTCAAAAATGTCCTCGCTTAGATCTATACACAGGGATGGAAAACATTCCTTTCGAAGAAAGAGACGCAGAATATAAAAAAATTCTACTAACCGAATTTTTATAAATTATCTTCTAAAAATCATTTTTCTTGTAATAAATAGGAAATGTCTAATCTAAATTAACTCTTTTATGCTAATATTTAAATTTGTTATTCGATCTATTAAAGATTAGATTACCTTTTTTGGGAGGGATGAAGTATATGTCTTTTTTTTGGTTACTATATGGATACATGTATGGAAATACGTATAGAGATATGCTAAGAAAAACTAAGGAAAGAGAAGGTTTAGAAAAAGAAAAAGGAGTTAGAGGAAATAAAGGAAATAAAGGGATTAGAGACACTTTAAGAGAAATTGACGAAAGAATTTCAAAAAATAAAAGTATTGATTAAAAACTGCAGATAACAAAAGGTAAAAATCGTAGAGAGAATGAACCATGACTCCAACATCAAATCCCATAGCCTGACTTACATGAGTAGGGAAGATAAACTCACATAATGAAAAACCAAGTGATAAATAAAAGAATATTTTAATTCTCCAAGGCACGCGCTCCTTCTTGTTCTATAAATTGTATAAAAATCTCTAATTATAAATTTTTTTTATCAATTTAAATATACTTCTCATTTCTAGAGTAGGCTTTTCATAAATTTTTTTAGTAATATACTTTTAAATTCTCAGTTTTTTTGTCAGTATGTGTTTTTTTGTTGTTAAAAAATTTTTAACACAAGACAATAAGTTTATAAGCAAGGAGCGCTAATTTTAAACAAAAATTTAAAATCTATGATTAAAATTGAACAAATTTTAAGAAAAATCTCAAAGAGTAAAATATATAAGGATACAAGCACTATATTATTTAAAATATTTTCATTATGGGATAAAATTCCCATAAACAATTAAAAATTTTTTTGTATGTGAATTATAGATGATGTTAGAAAAGTTAGAAAAAAGCCCTGAGGTTGCGATAATCGCAACCCAAGAAGTGTTTAAGACTTATGAACTAATTTGTTTAGACAAGTTAAAGGAAATAGGAAGATCAACAGCGAGAGAGTGGTCTTATGCAATGGGATACAACCATCGTAGTTCACTTGCTAAAATTATTCGAAGGATTAAAGAGAGATACCCTGAGAAACTCAAGATTTATGAAGATAGATATCCACGCCTCTACGAAGCAATGTAGATCTTTTAAATCCCGAAACTAATATTCCAATCATAGCCATCGTGAGTGGAATTGCAAGCACGCCACAGTAACCAAAAGCCCTTGCCATGGCTATGTATTCAACATAGGGGGCATCCATGGCAAGGGTGTTAACTATGATTAGTTAACTAAAATCTCTTGAATAATGTAGTAAATAAATTTTAAAAATAAAATAAATATGAGAGAAAAAATTAATCCATTGCTTTTTCAAATTCGTTAGCAAATTCTTCGAATTGCTTTATCCCCAGCTTCCAAAAGTCGGGCTTGGTTATATCTAAACCAACAAGATTGCCTAGCTCAACAGGAGATAAACTTCCTCCGGCACTTAAAAGTTTCTTAAATTTTGGGATAAAAGACTGACCTTCTTCCTTATATTTGCGATATAAAGCGAATACAAAAAGTTGGGCGTATACATAGGGATAATTGTAAAATCGAAAATTAGGCTGATAATAATGGGGTTTCATAGTCCATTCCCATATCATTTCATCGAACCATTCAACGGAATCACCGTATATTCTATCTCTTCCAGCACACCAGTATTTCGAGATTGTTGGACCATCTAAATTTTCGCCGTTTTCGATCGCGTCGTATAAACTTTGTTCGAACCATGCACGCCCACTTACTTGAAACGCCGCTTGACCTGCGTCGTCTAACACGTGTGCTAAAAGCGCTCTTTTTTCTTCATTACTTTCTGCCTTATTTAGTAAAAGATCTGTCATTAAAAGCTCCCCAAATGTGGACGCAGTTTCAGCAACCGTATATCCTGGGAAGCCATTAAAGTACGATTGTTCGTTTGAAGCAAGATAAGCATGAATTGCATGGCCAAGCTCGTGAGTGAGCGTGTATATTTCATTTAAAGCACCTGTAAACGATAGTAAAATAAAGGCAGATTTTCCTTTGTTCCAAGTGTCGCAGTACGCTCCATTTCTTTTTCCTTTTCTTACAGCAGCGTCTAAATGGTTTTTTGTGAACATATCATTAACATATTTCTCAAATTCTTTATCGACCTTTCCATAAGCTTCAAAAACAAGCTCTTTTGCTTCAGTCCAAGAACGATTTTTCATTGAAGGCGCTTTAATAGGTGCTCGAATGTCAGCACAAGTTAGTTTAGGTAAGTTCATTAGTTTTGCTTTAAGTCTTAAATATCTTCTATAAACGCCTACGTTTTCCTCTATGACCTTCATTAAGCTGTCAATAATAATTTGTGTTGTATCGTTTGTAATAAGACTCTGATGCATTGGACTATCGTATTTACGCCTTTTAGTAATTTTCATCCAATCTGAACAAATATTTCTGAGCGCTGTAGAAAAAACTTCTTGATCTTTTCCCAGTAACTCATAGATAGATTTGTTAGCAGAGATCCTCGTTGCTCTATCGGGATGAGTTATTAAACTATTAGCCTCTCCATAAGATAAAATTTTCTTTTCTCCTTCTACTTCGACCTCAAATTCCCTTGTATTTAACCATTTACCTTGTAAACTGCTCCAAGCCTTTATTCCATATTGATCTTTTTCTAAAATCAACTGTTCCTCAATTTCTGAAAGTTGATGAGGAACATCTCTTCTAATTTTCTCTAAAAAATGCTTATAGTCTTTTAGTATTGGATTATCTACCAATTCTTTTCGACTATAAACAAGTTTACCGATCTCCAATTTAAAAAAAGCCAGTTTCTTAGAGGTATCAGTGTTAAAATCATCTATTTTATTTTTTAGCGCTTCTAATTCTGGAATTATCATGTTCGCATCGTATGACCTATGAGAAAATAATGTTAATTCTTCGAGATTTTCGTAAAACTCTTCTTGCTTTTTAAACAACTCGTATAAATCCTTAGCTGAAAAATTTGGTATGTTAATTCTTCCTTTATATGTATTTACAAAATCTTCCACTTGTTTTTGAAGCGAATCCATAGTTTTGGAAATTCTTGGATCATCGTGACCAGAAAAAATTTCAGATAAATCCCACGCAATTTCGTTTTCATTCATAATAATCAAGTTGTCATAAATTCTAAAGAATAAAAATCTTATCTTTATAGAGAAACGATCCTAATAAATTGGTTAATTAAATTAAGATAATCAATAGAGTTTTGCAAACAAGTTATTCATACTCAATTGTACTGGGAGGCTTGTTTGAAATATCGTAAACCACTCGATTTATACCTTTAACCTCATTAATTATCCTTGTCCCAATCTTTTCTAAAAGCTCCCAATCTAATTTTGCAAAATTAGCAGTCATGGCATCTAACGATTCGACGACTCTTATGGCGCATATATACTCGTAGGTACGGAAATCGCCCATTATTCCTACTGTTTTTAAAGGTAAGAATACGCAAAAAGCTTGCCAAAGGGCATCATAAACGCCCGCTTTTTTGATCTCTTCAATTAAAATCTCATCTGCATCTTTTAAAATTGTAAGCTTGGATTTGTCAATCGCCCCAATAATCCTTACGGCCAACCCTGGACCTGGAAAAGGATGACGCTTTATAATACCTTTTGGTAATCCTAGTTTTAGACCTATTTTTCTAACTTCATCTTTGTATAAATCTTTCAAGGGTTCAATAATTTTTAACTTCATATTATCTGGTAAAGTCAAGTTATGGTGCGACTTGATTTTTACAGAAGTTTTACTTGTAGCGCTAGTTTCTACGCGATCGGGATAAATCGTTCCTTGAGCGAGAAATTTAATGTCTGGATGTGTTTCTTCTAACTCAATTGTTTTTTTTTCAAAGACTTCGATAAAAGTATGACCGATAATTCTTCTTTTTTCTTCAGGATCCTCAATGTCTTTTAACCTTTCTAAAAATAAGTCTTCAGCGTCAATGTAATGGAAGTTTTCAAATTTTAATTCGTGTTTGAATGTTTCTTGAACCTCAATTTCTTCGTTTTTTCTTAATACTCCATTGTTGACAAAAATGCTATGTACACGCTTTCCTATCGCTTTTTGGAGCAATATCGCTACAACGGAGGAATCAACACCTCCACTTAACCCCAAAATCACTCTTTCGGTCGGTCCAATTTCACTTCTAATTTCTTCTATTGTACTTTCTATCCAATTTTCTAACTTCCATTCTTTCTTCGCTTTTACAATGTTCAAAACGAAGTTTTTTAAAATTGTAATCCCCTTTTGTGTATGGATAACTTCAGGGTGAAATTGAACTCCGAATAAATTTAAACTTTCATTTGCATACGCCGCAATGGGGCAAGTAATTGTTCTTGCTAATACTTCGAAACCGTCTGGCATAGATTCGACTTGGTCTCCGTGAGACATCCACACAATCTCCCTCTTATCTAAAAATTCGAATAATTTCTTAGGGTTAAGGATTTCTAACTCTGTTTTACCGTATTCTTTCCGATTAAATGGTTTTATTTTTCCACCTAATTGATGAATTATCAAGTGTAAACCATAACAAATCCCCAAAACAGGTATTTTTTCCTCTTTTACAAAATTAAAGAAATTTTTTGTTAGTTGTGGACTATCCTCCTCGTAGACGCTACTAGGACCGCCAGAAAGAATAATCCCTTTTGGGTCGACCCTTTTTAATTCTCCAATAGAGACATCGTATGGTAAAATTTCTGAATATATTCCTAATTCTCTAATACGTCTAGCTATAAGGTGCGTATACTGTGAACCCATGTCTATTACGCAGATTTTATCCATAGAATATAAACTACTTTGTAATGTTGATTAAGTATTTATTAAATTGATATTTTAATTAACTTTTTCAATATAAAATATATATTGGTTATCATCGTAAAAAAATAAATAAGTAAAAGAAAAGAGAAAAGAAAAAAA
>JAUWHC010000228.1 GCA_030606095.1 Promethearchaeota archaeon
CCGTGAAAAGTTTAGCTCTTTCTATGCAGAGTTCGTGTGGCTGTAAAACTACTCTATTTTTCAATCGTAGAATTCGATCTTCATAACCCGGAGGAGAAATTTGTTCTATTTGCATTGTTATTCCCAAAAAATTATAATTTTTGATTTATTTTTAATTAAAATATCATTACTTTAATTTTTATTATAATTTTAAAACTAAATAAAAGTTGCTGTGAGTAATTATAAAATCTTTAAAAATTTTTAATCATTATTGGTAATTAATAAATAGATATTTAGGTTAACTTTTTAAAGACAAAATTTTCGCGTTTGGTTATTAAAAATGAACTTGTCCGAGTTTGGGATAGAATTTCTACTTCTAGCGCTCCGAATTGACAAACATATTAAGGGGTATGTAGATTTTTATTTTGGTCCAAAAAAGCTAAGAAAAATCGTTGACAATGAGGCTATAACATCACCAAGTAAACTGTTAACCGATTGTATAACTTTGCAAGAAAAATTGTTTATGCAAGGTTTCAATAAAGCGCGCGAAAGGTATTTAGAAAAAATGTTAATTGCGATGAGGACTTCCATCGAAATTTTAAAAGGAGTCGAAATTCCTTTTAAAACTGAATTTTTAAGACAGTTCGATGTAACTTTGCAACCAGTTGACGAATCTAAATTGGAGAATTTAAAAGAAGAGTTAAACGAGGTTTATACTGGATCTGGAAGTTTAGAAGAACGCATGGCTGAGTTAAGAGTTCAACGAAAAGTTCCTGAAGCAAAAGTATTTGAGTTGTTTCAAAAAGCAGTTAACATAACGGAAAAACGAACTAAAGAGTTATTTGTCGATCTCTTACCCAAAAGAGAACAAATTATTTTACAATTAGTAAGAAATAACAACAATGAAGTAAAATGGTCTTTTTACGAGTGGTATTTAGGCCATTTTCGCTCCAGAATAGAAATCAACCCGAATTTTAACATGTTTTGGTCATTATTTTTGTCAGCTGCCGCTCATGAAGGGTATCCTGGACACCATACAGAATTTATTATAAAAGAACAGAGGTTATACCACGAATTAAATCAATTCGAACACTCATTATTACTAATTCATTCTCCAAAATTAATAATTAGTGAAGGTATCGCAGATTTAGCGGTGAATATGCTTTTTGATTATCGGGAACAAGCAGAAATTAGTTTACGTGAATTTTGTCCAGACTCGTCAAAAGAAGATTCTATTGAGGTAATAATAGAGCAAAATAAAGTAAGAAAAAAACTAAATTTATTCTTGTATAATTTTACTTACCACGCACTTGTTGACGAGTGGAGTGAAGAAGATTTAATTCGATATGGAACTAATTTTGAAATCTATAGTAAAGAAAACATATCAAATCAACTCAAAATGTTATCTAGCCCAGTATTTTCGAAAAACTCTTTTATGTACAATATAGGAAGCAATATTATATCACACAAATATGGAAAATTCCCCCCAATTAATAATTTTCGAGATTTACTCGTTAATCCGATCTTACCCTCAGATTTAGTATAGAACTATTGTTAATGCTTATATCATTTTTATATTGTATCATTTAACATTTTACAGATTATTGATTGAGGATGTTATTCCATGGTCCAAAACCAGGATTTGACAAGTTATATAGTAAAAGCTGGAGAACCGAAAAACAAGGGAAAAATTAAAACCTTATTGGATTATCCAATTTTTAGTATTACAGATCTATAATTGCATGATTATTTAAGATTAAACTAAATGTTTATAATAAAATCCTCAAATGTATTTCGTAGTTTAAATAATCATTTTGAAATTTAATAATAAGTGAAGAAAAATAAGCTAAATATTTTTCAATTATTGAATCGAGTGATTAAAATGCCTGGTCAAAACGGTCTTGTACCATAAATTGGTGCTCTTTCTGAGAGTATCGTATATTTACCTTTCTTTTTTAAAAATAAATAAACTTCTATTTTAAATTTATTTCTTATTAATAATCCTTTTATCTTATTACATTCAAAGTTAAAAATTACCAAATACTTATTATTTACAAAAAGAAAGACTTTGAATAGTCGTTTTTAATCAGAGAAAATAAAATGATTGATAAAGAAAGATTTGAGGTGTTATTTCAGCAACAACTTATAAAAGATATCTCTCAAGAACCAATTGAGATTGTTTTATCAGGACAATATGGTAAAGCACTGGAATTACTTAGAGATGCCGAGGCAACAGGATTATTTCCAGCTCTTGTTGGACCGCCTGGAGTGGGAAAAACTATTTTATGTAGATATTTTGCTAGTTTAAGAGCTAAAGAAAAAAAAAATAAGAGCTTTTTCTGGCTCACCATGGACGAAAGTATAAAACCTTCGCATTTTATTGGAAGTTTCGATCCTGCTATTACTCTTAAAAAAGGATTTGTGTTAGAAGCATTTAACCCTGGTCCACTTTTGAGCGCAATGTTAGAAGGTGGAACTTTTTTAGCTAATGAAATAAATCGAGCTACTGAATACTCGCAAAATACTTTATTAGAACCTTTAGAGGAAGAATCGATTAATATTCCGCACTTGGGTCGAATAAAAGCTAGCAAGGATTTTTTCTTTATTTCTGCTATGAATCCAGAAGAGCTTTCTGGCACCCATCGGTTATCTGAGGCTTTAAAGGATAGAATTAAGGTCTGGATTAAATTAACATATCCCGATAAAGCGACTGAGCTCGAGATTATAAGAATAAATTTACCGGAACATTTTATTATTGAAGAGTCTGAATTAGAATTAATTTATTCAATAATAAACGAAACGAGAAAGAATAAAATAGATATTGAAGTACCAGCGTCAATTCGAGCTGGAATTGCGATGGCAAAACTATTAGCTCGAAGACGATCTTTAGAAAAAGAAGGAAAAATAAAAGAAAAAACATCAACTTACGAATATCTTTCAGAGATCACTCGTCACGTTCTACTAGGAAGTATGAAACCAAAGCCAGGTACAAAAGTTGAAAATATTATTGAAAGTATTATTCATAAAACTTTAGGTGCGTAGGGGGTAAAAAGTTATTTTATGGCAGTTTTTCCTGAAAATCCTTGCGAATTTGCTGTAGATTTCATTAGAAGAATGAGGGCTCATATCGACATTATTCAAATTCCGTCATCACGTCAAGTTCTATCAATTCCAAAATTAATTTTATCTAGGTATTATCGAAAGGGTTTTGTGACACCTAACGATTACATAGAAATTAGTACCGTAACTTCGTTTCCAGACAATCAGGAATTAGCAAAAGATATTGCTTTTAAAATTCTCTTTCCAAATTACAAAAAAGATATTATTGACTCGTTTTTTCAGAGCGAAGATACTGTTGATAAATCTATTGAAGACCTTGTAGAGTCCGAGATGAAGTCTGAATTAGATCAACTTCAAGAAATTATAGACGAAATCGAGGCGACAAAATCAATAGATACAGATGAGATTCAAAAATTAGAGGAATTTCTTGAAGAATTAAATTCGAATAGGGAGAAAGAGCCATATAAATCCGCATTAAATTTTTTTAACGACGATTCGGAATTGTATAAAGAAGAGATATCTTCCTTAGAAAAACTAATTCAAGAAGCCCAAAAAAGGCTAGAACAAAAAATAAATTCGTTAAGTCCTGACGATTTAAAAGCTGGTTCGAATTTAGGTTTAGACGACTTAATCCAGCAAAAATCCTTAAGGGAATGGGAAAAGATCGCAAGTAAAGCTCTCAATAACCAAAATATTTCAGAGGATTTATCAAAACTAATTAATTCAAACAAATTAGATGATCTTTTAAAGTCTATAAAATTTATTAATGAGACTTCGGACAATCAAAGCATAAAAGATCAAATCCAAAATGTTAAAAATCAACTTCAGAACCAATTAAATAATTTAGATCAATTATTCAATGCCGCAAAAACTTTAGGCGAAACTCCTAAGTTTGATCAAGATAAAGTTTTGAATAATTCGCTAAACCAATCTTCATTTGAGCATAATTTTAACCTTGCAGACTCGTTAGATCAATATTTTGGTACTAATTTAAGAGAAGAATTGCTAAATAAATTAAATGGGCAAATGCAAAATCCGCAAAAACCAAAGAAACAATTGAATTTATCGTTAGATATATTAACAAAAAATGCATTTGCTAATAAATCTTGGAACTCTCTATTTAGCCAAGCTATGAAAAATGCGATCGACGAGGCAAATAATCAAAATATTAAGTTTGAAGCATTTAAATCGCTTTCTCATCAAATGCAACAATTAATGAATAGTTGCCCAAACATGCACTGTGGTCAAAAAATATCTCAAAAATTACCCGAATTAGTTTCTCAAACATTAGAGGCTTGTGAGACACCTGATCAATTAAGAAACGCAACAGAATTCTTAAGAAAGATCGGATTAAATCCTGAAGCAGAAGATATTAAAAGAATCGGAAAAAAACTTGAAATGCCCGAAGATGAAATATACGAATTAATTGAACCTAACTATCAATTACTAAAAAAAACGATTGAAAAGAAAGTAGCAGATTTTCAGCGAATTAACAATTTAATGAATCAAATTAAAGACAAACTAAATAAAGAGAGAATTAGAGAGCTTTTAAGCAGTGCTTTAGCTTCCGATAATAGGGATGCTTTAGGCGCAATTGGTCATTTTAATTTGAATGAGGCTTTAAAAGGTGCTCAGCAAATTGGGGGTAAAGAAGCGCAAGATAAATTAATTGCTTGTTTATCTGCAGGTACTGGTGAGAATCTCCTTAAACAATGGTTTATTCATAGAAGCAATCTGCCAGAGCAAGTTAAATTAAAGGTTAAGGAATTAGCAAAAAAAATGCTAATTGATTTAGGAATTTATTACTCAAGGGCTCGTTTAGGCAGTGCAACGACCGGGCCCACACCTATTAACATAGTAAGGCCCTACACCATAGGAGACGATTTTGAAAATATAGACTTGGAGGAAACAATTTTTCATCTTCTGGAAAAGGGTAAAAAATTAGATCACATTAATTACGACGATTTTTTTGTCTATGAGACCGCAAAAGGTTTGCGCTCTTTGTGCTTTGAACTTGATATCAGTGGTTCAATGACAGGAGAAAAACTAGCATATATGGCAATATGTGTGACGATGTTAGTATATGGGATGAGAAAAGATGAGATTGCTATTGCATTTTTCGAGTCAGATACGCATGTTTTAAAGGAATTATCTAAAAAAGTAGAATTAGAAAAATTAGCCGATGAATTGCTCTCTGTTTCAGCTAAGGGGGGTACGAGGCTTCAAAGTGCCTTAGAATGGGCAAAAAAACAATTTAAAGAAAAATCAAGCTCCCGTGAAAAGCTGAATGTATTATT